>CAZUPN010000001.1:0-20735 GCA_964622015.1 uncultured Rhizobiaceae bacterium
GAATCTCTCCGCCCCGACCATCTTTTTTAGCAATCTCAATTAAATCTTTTACTAGTAAGCTTCGGATATTTTCAGCAATTAATTTTAAAAGATTCAATCGAATATGCTCTTCGGCGGTATAATTTCCAAACCTTCTTTTGTCAATGTTAAAATCGTCGCTGACAAAACTATCGCCATTAGCAATTATTTCTAAAGTTTTGATATCCTTTAATTCATATTTTACAGTCAACACCATATGGTTACGCCCTGAAGATCCGGTAAAATTTATGAAGGTTGGTGATATGGTTTCACTAATTGATAAAGAGAGCAAATATTTGGGCTCAACTTTAATATTGTCATAATTTAAAACATCAAGCAAATCATTTTTTAGCTGCTGATTAATGTGAGAGCGAACATCTATAATTTCAATTGCCGCTAAACCTGCCGCATAAGAGGCGTTATCCTTGTCGGTTTTATATATTATTTTAAAACCACAACCACTGATTAAAAATCCAGCGATTAGTAATAATGTTAATTTAAAATTAATATTTTTCACAATTTTACTTTATTTTTTTAAGCTATTTTTTATTGCCGCCTTGATAAAATGGCTAAATAAAATATGGGGCGCAAATGGCCGGGATTTTAATTCTGGATGAAATTGTACGGCAATAAAAAACGGGTGATTTTTAACTTCAATAATTTCAGTTAATTTTTGATCTTCCGACATGCCAGAAAATAGCAATCCAGCCTTTTCAAATTGCGATCTAAAATTAATATTGACCTCATAGCGATGACGATGTCTTTCTTTGATCAATTTTTCCTGATATATTTCGCTAGCCAGGCTTGCATTTCTAATATAACAAGGATAGGAGCCAAGACGCATAGTGCCACCTAAATCCCCATTTAATTTTTTAATTTTTTTACCACTAACGCCAAGCCATTCATTCATTAAACCAACGACATAAGTTCCCTTTTTCTTAAATTCACTAGAGGTTGCATCTTTTATTTTAAGTACATTGCGAGCATATTCAATTACCGCCATTTGCATACCAAAACAGATACCAAAAAATGGTATTTTATTAACTCTTGCATATTCAATTGCGGCAATTTTACCCTCAGTTCCATCTTCGCCAAAGCCTCCGGGTACTAAAATTGCATCAATATTGTTATAATTTTTTATTGATTTGGCATCAATATTTCTGGCATTAATCCAAATGATGTTGGCCTTATATTTGAAGGCAAATGAAGCATGATCTATGGCTTCTATTAGCGATTTATATGAATCACGATAATCGACATATTTACCAACAATTGCGATATTAATAGCGCCAACTGGATTTTCAATTGCGTCTTTAATTTTAAGCCATTTGGCAAGATTAAGTTTTTTATGATGATCAAGATCAAAAAACTTTAATAATTGTACATCAAGGCCATTTTGATGGTAGATAATCGGCGCCTCATAAATGCTATTAACATTGGGCGCCTCAATCACATTAGCCGCCGGCACCGAACACATGATGGCGATTTTTTCAATCTGCGCTTTGCTAATTTTTTTTTCAGATCTGCATAATAAAATATTAGGCTGAATTCCAATTGAGCGTAATTCTTTTACCGAATGTTGAGTTGGCTTGGTTTTTAACTCATCTGCACATTCAATATAAGGTAATAAGGTTACGTGTAAAAAGGCGCATAGTGAACGATTATGCTCTATATCCTTAGTTTCAAATTCTAACTGTCTGATTGCTTCAAAAAATGGCAGCGCCTCAATATCGCCAACCGTGCCCCCAATTTCACAAAGCACAAAATCAACATCCTTAACATCATTGGCAATAAATTCCTTAATTAAATCAGTTATGTGTGGAATTACCTGCACGGTACCGCCTAAATAATCACCTTTTCTTTCTTTGGTAATAAGTTTTAGATAAATTTGTCCCGCAGTTACGCTATCAGTTTTTTTAGAATCAACTCCGACAAATCTTTCATAATGACCAAGATCAAGATCAGTTTCAGCGCCATCTTCAGTAACAAATACTTCACCATGCTGCGTTGGATTCATAGTGCCAGGATCAACGTTTAAATAAGGATCTAATTTTCTTAATTTAACCTTATAGCCACGTTCTTGCAATAATGCCCCAAGCGAAGCTGAGGCCAGCCCCTTACCCAGGGATGAAACCACCCCTCCGGTAATAAAAATAAATTTAGTCTTGATTTTGCCCTTTAATTTCATTGATTTTGGTTGTTTATTTTTGATAATCCTGCAAAAAAACTACTTACCAATCATTATTCTATCAATCAATTGCTTGATAGTAGGAATAAAACCATTTGCATAAAATGGATCAGTAGCAAAGCGATAAGCGCTATGTCCGGCAAACATAAGTTGATTTTCAATATCAATGCCTTTTCTAACATCTTGCAAAGTTTTTTGAATGCAAAAGCTTCTAGGATCAGCCTTTTTATCGGTACTATAATTCATTTCCTCTTTATCGGCCCAATTACTAAAGCGGCATTGGCTTAAGCAACCCATGCAATTAATTTGATCAGTTACGATTTGAGTAGATTTTGATTTATCAACAAACACTAGGGTTTCATCTGGGGTTTTCATGCCTTCAGTAAAGCCATTTTTAATCCATTCATCAACCTTATGCTTATCTTCAGATTTAATATAAACCACCCTACCCCTTTGGCCAAAAGGAATTTCTGAGTCAAATTGATCAATTTTATAAGAACGATATTCAACTTGTCTAATTTCTCTTTCTTTAAGCTCTCTGATAAAATTATTTTCAATTGCTGACGAATAAAAACCGGTGGGGCTGAATTTATTTAGATAAACATCACCCTTTTTTAAATTTAAAAGCTTTTGTTTCCAGGTCATGGGTACTGGATATTCCTCAGTAATTATCGGCCTGGTACCAAATTGAAAAACAATTGGTCCAATTTCTGAATTATCAAGCCAATGCTCATATTCTTCCAAATTCCACACTCCTCCAGCCATCACAATTGGAGTATCATTTAAGCCAACTTCATTCATAAAAGTTCGAAGCTCAACTACTCTTGGATATGGATCTTGAAACTCATTAGGATTTTCAGCATTAGAAAGGCCATTATGACCACCAGCACGCCATGGGCATTCATAAACAACGCCACCCAGCAATTCTTTAGCTTTATGATAACTTCTTTTCCAAAGCGCTCTAAATGCACGCATTGAAGAAACAATTGGATAATAATGAACCCGGTATTTTTCAGCAATTTCTGATAAGCGATAGGGCATGCCAGCACCGCAAGTAATGCCATGAATTAAGCCCTTTGCGCCACTTAAAATTCCATGTAAAACTTTTTCAGCGCCACCCATTTCCCACAAAACATTCATATGAATTCTGCCTGAGTTAGCAGCAATGTCATTGGCAATTTTAGCTTGCGAAATCCCGCCTTTAATACTATAGGCAATTAACTCTTCATGCTTTTGTCTTCTGGTTTTGCCATGATATACTAAATCGACTAATTTACCGTTTTCATCAATATAATCAGCATTAACGCCAGAAAATGTTCCAACCGCATTATTTTTAGCAAAATTACCAGCAGAAACGCCATTAGTGATTCCAATGCCCTTGCCACCTTCAATGATTGGCAAGCAATCAATTCCAGAAATTTTAAAGTTTTTGATCGTCTTTAACAATTTTTTTACCCCTAAAAGTTTTTAATATAATAATTGATAGCTTATAACTTAAATGAATTTATAAGTCGAGTAGATAATACCAAACCCCATCTAAAATTCGTTAATAAATGAATTTTAGATGGGGTTTGGTATTGCGGCAAATTTCCCTAAAGATACGGAGGAAAATCTAATTTTCTAGGTGATAAAGTAAAAATTTCTACCCCGCAGTTAGTGACTCCCACGGTATGTTCAAATTGCGCCGATAAGGATTTATCTCTGGTGGTTACCGTCCAATCATCATGTTTACTTAATATGGTTTGATATCCTCCGGCATTAATCATCGGCTCAACTGTAAAAAACATCCCTTCTTCCAAAACCATACCGGTATTTTTTTTACCATAATGCACAACACTTGGCTCAGTATGAAAAACTTGTCCAATACCATGGCCGCAATAATCTCTAACCACCGAAAAGCCATTTTTTTCAGCAATTGTTTGAATTGCATTACCAATATCACCAAGTCTGGCACCGGGCTTTACTTGCTCAATTCCAATCATCATCGCATCATAAGTTACTTGGCATAATCTTTTGGCCTTAACGCTAGGATTACCAACATAATACATTCTACTACTATCGCCGTGCCAACCATCAATAATTACCGTAACATCAATATTTAAAATATCACCTTCTTTTAGCTTTTTATCACCTGGAATACCATGACAAATTACATGATTAACCGAGGTGCAAATTGATTTTGGAAAAGGTGTTTTTGCTGATCCCTTATAATTAAGAGGAGCAGGAATTGCATTATTTGCAATGATTTTATTATGACATAAATCATTTAAATAATCAGTAGTAACCTCTGGTTTTACAAATTCAGTGATATAATCTAAAATCTCGGCTGCCAGTTTTCCAGCCACGCGCATTTTGTCAAATTCCTGCTTGGAATGAATTTTTATCGACATTTAAGTTTTATACTTGATTTATGAATAATTAGTTGCTAGGATGGCGAAGTATTTTTAATAAAACTTTTTCCATAAAAATCTAATCTTAAACAAGAAAAATAAATATGGCAAGAATTACCGTTGAAGATTGCGTCAACATCGTTAGCAATCGTTTTGAATTATGTTTAATTGCAAGCAATAGAGCTAAAAGCATTCTATCTGGCTCAGCAACTACCCTTGATGCTAGCGTTAACAAGAAGGAAAAGCCTTCAGTGATTGCGCTACGCGAAATTGGCGATGGCCTGATTGATGTTGATATGATTAGAAGTAATATCGTTAAAAATATTAAAAATCGTGGATTTGGTGAATATTCTGAATTGCTAGACGGTACTAACGAAGAGGTAATTGAAGAAATTTCAAATCAAAATCTAATGTTAAAAGATACTTTATTTGTTGAAGATAATATTCAAATTGATGATTAATTGACTGCCTTCTGTGGTTATAAAACTTTATAACTCTTCCTTTTGTCATTTATGACAAAAAGGACAAAGTTTCGAAATAAAAGGCATAAAATCTATAAAATAGTAATTCATGATTAGCGCTTCAGAGCTAATTTCAAAAATAAAAAAATATCACAGCAAAGTAGATGAAGGGCTAATTCAAAAGGCCTATATTCTTGCCAAAACTTCCCACGGTAATCAAAAAAGACATTCTGGAGATCCTTATTTTTCTCATCCCTTAGCAGTTGCTGAAATCCTTATCGACTTAAAATTAGATCAAGCTTCAATCATTGCCGGCCTTTTGCATGATGTGGTTGAAGACACTGAGATCACTTTAGAAGATATTGAAAAAAATTTTGGTGAAGAAATCACAAAATTGTTTGATGGCGTAACCAAGCTTGGCAAAATTGAAGTCAGTGCCTCTAACCAAAGAGTAATTGAAAATTTTCGCAAATTAACTCTGGCAATGTCTGAAGATATTAGGGTATTGCTGGTTAAATTAGCTGACCGCCTCCATAATATGCGAACTCTTTTTTACGTACCTTCAAAAGAAAAAAGACATCGTAAAGCTCAGGAAACTCTTGATATTTATGCAGCGCTGGCTGGAAGAATCGGTCTTGATAAAATTAAAACTGAATTGCAGGAATTGGCCTTTGATATTCTCGATCGCGAGAGCAGAGATTTTATTGTTGAAAGATTAAGTGAAATTAAAGCAAAGAAAAAGGATTTAATTGATAAAATTATTGATGATTTACAAGATAAATTAAAAGCTGAAGAAATTACCGCTGATATTTCGGGGCGCGAAAAAAATCCATATTCAATTTGGACAAAGATGAAAAGTAAAAATATCGGCTTTCATAATCTTTACGATATCATCGCTTTTCGTATTATTGTTAAGGATATAGTGCAATGCTACCAGGTTTTAGGCATCATTAATACCAGCTATAATATGATACCTGGCACTTTTAAAGATTATATTAGTACCCCTAAAGAAAATGGCTATCGCTCTATTCATTTGGTGATTTTGGGGCCATATAATAAAAAAATTGAGGTTCAGATTCGCGATTCTACGATGCATGAAATTGCAGAATTGGGCCTTGCAGCCCATTGGCGCTACAAAGAAACTGGATGCAAAAAATTGACTAGCAACAATAAAAAAGAAGATGAGCAATATCAGTGGCTCAGAGATTTAGTCGCCTTATTTGAAAATTCTAGCGAAAGTGGTAATGATTTAAAAAATCATAAAATTCAAATTCATAAGGATGAAGTTTTTTGCTTTACACCAAATGGCGATGTATTTAATTTGCCAAATGGCTCTACTGCTGTTGATTTTGCCTACGCTATCCATTCTGAAGTTGGCAATAAATGCAATGCCGTTAAAATTAACGCCATCATATGTCCTTTAAGACAAAAACTTGAAAATGGTGATCAGGTTGAAATTATTACCACTAAAAATTCTAATCCTTCAGCTAATTGGCTACAATTTGTAGTTACTTCAAAAGCAAAATCAGCAATTAAGCATTTTATTCGTGACCAAAAATTTAATGAATATAATGTCTTAGGCCGTACAATTTTAAATAAATTTTTTAACTCCAAGGATCTTGAGATAAATGATAAATTGCTGGAAAAAATTATCCCGATTTTTAAGAAAAAATCAGTTTCCGATTTATATGTTCATGTTGCCGAAGGAACAATATCACGCCATGAAATTTTAAAAGCTCTATATCCTGAATATAAGGAAGAACAGCTTACTGACGATGTTTTAACCAAAAATCTTATTCAAAATAAAAAGCCCAAAAAAAGCAGCCACTCACTGCCAATTGAAGGCTTGGTTACCGGTATGGCAATTAATTATGCCGGCTGCTGTAGTCCAATCCCCGGAGATAATATTGTTGGTATCATTAATACTGGCACCGGAATTACAATTCACAGTCAAAGCTGCTATAATTTTAAAAATTTAGCGATTAATCAACAAAGAATTATCGATGTTTGCTGGAAATCAAATGACGAAATTACTGAAAATTTATATGCTAGCCGCATTAAAATGGTGATCGAAAATAAGACCGGCGCCCTCGCTAATGCCACTAATATTTTAGCCAAGAAAAAAGTAAATATTTTAAATGTTAAAATGATCAACCGTTCGGTAGATTATTTTGAATTAGTATTTGATATTCAAATTAAAAACAAAGAGCATCTGGAAGATATTTTGTCAACTTTAAGAATTTCCAACAAAATTTCTGAAGTATTTAGGTTTAATTAAAAAAATATTGATTTTGTTAAGAGTTTTTAAAAATAAAATTAAAGATCACAGTCCTCAGGCCTTTGCAATATTGCAATTATCAATCGCAATTGTAATTATATCAATCTTAGCTACCGCAATTTTACTTAATTCAGCCTCGTTGGTTGAAAATAAAAAAACTATCAAAACCTTAAATAAAATTGATATCATTTATAAGGCAATTGGCAATTATCTTCTTGCTAATAAAAAGCTACCCTGCCCGGCCTCACTAAAAACCATTATTTCGTCAGACCCGGCTAATTACGGTTTAAGTGTTGGTAGTGACGGTGATTGTAGCGCTAATGGAGTTTATAAAAATATTAGCAGCGCTAACCCTGATTTAATTTATGGCATGATACCAGTTAAAACTCTGGGTCTTGATAATCAAATGGCTGAAGATGGCTTTGGAAATAAAATCGTCTATATGATTGATCAAAAATTTACTAAAAATGACTCGGTTTCCAGTGGCTTTGGCCTAACTACAATTGCCAATAACATCATAATTAAAAGAAATAACGCCGGATCTCTAATTACCGAAACTTCAGAAGCAATTTTTGCCATCATTAGCTACGGATCAAACAAATACGGATCTTTTAACTCCAACTCCAGCGCTCAAAACACCATTTCTGCAAATAGTGACGAACAAAATAATGTCAATGATAATAGCTCCACCCTTGATTTGGCGGTTAATTTTGACAATATCATCATCGCCTCTTCAAATGTCGGCAGCATCTTTGATGATGCGGTATTTTATAAAACCAGAAATCAATTAGTAACTGATTTTGATGCTATGAATTTAATTCCCTGTAAAACTGTAACTTCCGGCCCTGATTTATACATAGTAAATGGCAATAACCTAACCTGGCCCCAAACCTCCTACGGCCAAATCGCAATTTCAGTTGATTCCTGCCCTTCCTGCTGGCGAGCAAACGTCTTAAAGCCAACCAAAATATGTCGAGATTTTGGAGTATGGGCAGAGGTAGTAGATTCTTGTATCCAGGAGCATGGAACGATAGCTTGTCCATAAGGCAATTAACTTTATAGCCGCTATAAAGGTTATTTTACCCACACAAATATTGATCTCATAAAAAAAACATCAATAAAAAACCGGTCCAAAATGCAGGAAAATTTCTGTTCAAAAAAACGCTAAAAAAGAAATAAACAATCTTATATTTGTAAAAATTGCAGCTAATAAGGGACCGTCCCAAATCCAATTCTCCAACTTATTTGTGACATCAAAATTTGATTTTACAAAAGTTTGTTAAAAATTTTCTTAATTTTTTTGATTATTTTTCAGATTTTCTGATTAATGTTTTGCGATATTTCATTTTTCTGGTTAGTTTTTCTATGATTGTTGCTGATATTTGGTCCTTTTGGGCCCAATTGTCCTTGTTTAAATGGTTTGCAGTGGTGGATAAAGCTCATTTAAAACAATCATTCTTTTGAAGTTATGAGCAATAGCTTCCATAAAGGCAGTGAATTGATTTTTAGCAATTCCTATGTAGCGAACTCTATGGCTGGTTTTGCTAAATACTCTTTCATATGGTGATCTGAGTTTGGTGTAAAATTTATCTAAATCTTTGTTTTTATCTTTCATATTGTTCTTTTTAACAGCTCCAAGATGAAGATTTCTCATTGCAGCAGCAGCTTTAGCATTCTTGTCGCAATATCCTTTGTCAGCATAAACAGCGCCAGAATTTGGAATAACGCACTTCATTCCTTTTGAATCAATAAGGCTAGCTTTGGTAATAGCAACTTTATTGATCATTCCTGATTGCATATCAACCAAGATATGTTTTTTAAATCCATACCAGAATTTATTACCACTTTTGCAACCGAAGTTGGCTTCTTTGTTGCGAGCAAATTTGGGAAGGATTTCATTATTTAATTTGTCGTACTTTTCTTTAATTGCTTTGTCTCGTTCTTTGCAAAGAGTTGCTTTCGATATTAAGTGAGATGCATCAATAAAAGTGAAAACTTCACTCATACAACCTTTAGCTTTTAATTGCTCTTTTAAGATATTGAAGATTTTGGATAATCTGTTGGTTCCAATTCTTCTTCTGGCATTGGTGAAAACTCTGAAATTAGGAGTTTTTTCAGCTAATGCGAACTGGCAAAACCATTTGGCTGAATTGGTATCAGATAAATATCTTTCCAATTCTCTATCACTTAAATCTTCTGTGAATTGAAGAAGTAAAGCAAGAAATAATCTGAAGATTCCAAAACCTTTATGATCTGATTCAATTTCTATTTTTGTCAATTCTTTTTTAAATGTCAGTAAAGTCCCATAATTCCACAAATTTCCTGTAAATGTGATTTGAAGGAACTAACTCTTCTAAACTGATCATTTCTATCTGACAAGCATAATAAATTCTTAATAATTTAACAAGAAAATAAGAGGATAAAACAGCTACGAAGCTAAGCAAATAATCGCTGAATAGCTGTTTATAGGCAAGTAAAATGTTGGAAAATTAGTGGGTTTTGGGAAATTGATTTGAGACAGTCCCAATATAGAGATGGTTTTTATTTTAAATTTTAGACCAAAAAGATGAAGGCCAAAAAGTTAATTTTGAGTGGGAAATGGTATTAAACACATAATTCCTGATATTCCTTAATTGCGAATCTATCAGTCATACCGGCGATATAATCGGCAATTAGGATAGCAAGTTGTTTTTGGTTGGTTAGTTCTTGATAGGCAATACCTCTTTCATCTGGTAGACAATTGGGATTTTGGAGATAAAAGTCAAATAAATGGTGGATAATTTTTCTGGCATTAGCGGTCATGCGATTTACGCTATAATGGCGGTACATTTTTTCAAATAGGAATTGTTTTAAATGTTGATGCATGGCCTCCAATTCTTTTGAAAAATGAACGACGAATTGATCATGATTTCTTAGGTCATCAACAGTTTTAATGTTATATTTTTTAATATTTTCTTTGGTTTGCAGCACAACATCAAGTACCATATAATTGATGATTCTTTTTTTAGCCTCGCTAACTAATAATTCTCTTTTGATTTTTGGATATTTTTTTAGAATTTGGCGATATATTTTGCCAATTACTTCTATTTCAAATAATTGCTCAACTTCAAATAAATCAGCTCTTAGACCGTCTTCAATATCGTGATTATTATAGGCAATATCATCTGAAATTGCTGAAATTTGGGCTTCGATATTTGGGGACTTGTCTAATTCAAGATTATGTTTTGAATTATAATCGATAACATATTGGTGAATTTTTTCTTTTCTGGTGAGGGCGCCATTATGCTTAACTATGCCTTCAATTGCCTCAAAAGAAAGATTTAAACCATTAAATCCAAAACAGCGATTTTCAAATTTGGTTACAATCTTTAAAGTATTGGCATTGTGAGAAAAGCCGCCAAAATCAACCATTTTTTCATTTAGCGCAATCTCGCCAGCATGGCCAAAGGGGGTATGGCCTAAATCATGAGCTAGCGAAACTGCCGCCGCTAAATCCTGATTTACTTTTAACATTTGCGCAATCCATCTGGCAATTTGAGCTACTTCTAAAGAGTGAGTTAGGCGGGTACGGTAATGATCTCCTTGGTGATTAACAAAGACTTGAGTTTTATATTGCAAGCGTCTAAAAGCGCTGGAATTAATGATCAAATCACAATCTAAAGCATAAATTGAGCGATATTTTACATCATCAAAATTTTCAGCATATAAGCGACCACGAGATTTATTTTCGCGACTTCCATAATTTGCAAGGCTTGAGCTTATGATCATTTTGCTTATTAATTAAATTTATACGATTAATTTCATAACCGCAATTAGCGTCAACTCTAATGATTTGCTGGCTATTGGTTATTTTATTTAATTTAGTTATAATTGTAATAACGTTATTTTGAAATTCAATTTTTTCAATTTCATCATTAATCATAACTGAATTATAGTGACTGCATTTAGAAGAATTATTGTCTTTTTTTAAACGCTGATTTTTGATTAGAAAAAATGCAATTAATAAAGTAACAAAAACTATGAATAAGCCAAAAACCATTGATTTTAGTAAGATCATGGTTTTGATTTCTTTAATTTTATCAGCTGCGACTTCAGGTGAATCATGATCTGATGATAATTTTTGCATAATTTTTTTTATATTCATAATATTGCTGTGTATTATATTTTCTGGATTGCCGCGTCACCTGCGACTCCTCGCAATGACGGACTATGGACTTTTGTCATTCGCAAGGAGTGCAAGCAACCCGGCAATCCAGGCTTAAGAATCAACTCCCCAAAGATTCGCTTTTTCTACCCAGCCCTTCTTGCCATTAATTTTAATTTCGCACCAATTAGCAGCACACCCCCCATAATCGCCAATCACATTATTTTCGAGCTTAAAAATTATCTTTGATTTAACGCTGCTTTTATTGTACATATTAACAGCTGGCTCTGAGATACGCAGCATTAATGTTCTTTTTTTGGTAAGTAAATTTTGACTTACCCAGCCAGTTTGGCCTTGATAATCCCTGACTTCGTTCCAATTATCATATTCGCTGATTACTTTTACCGGAATCGCTTTGATTTTAAAGGTAAACTTAATTGGATAATTTTGACCGGGGCCGCTTCTGATATTGGTTTCACTTGATCTTAGAGAGGCAAAATAATTTTTTTCGATGATTTTTTCAGCAGCAAATGATTTAACCTCAAAGGCAAATAAAAGAAATAGTGTAAATATTAAAATCTTATTTTTTATGATCATTTTTTTGCTCTGATTTGCGTTGATGATAATTCTTAGCACCATCTTCAATATTAGTTTGTTTGGTTCTTGCCACCGCTAGAAAATCCCGCTCAACATCTTTGGTGATAACGCTGCCAGCTCCAATTACTGAGGCGTTAGCAATCTTTAACGGCGCAATTAAAGTAGCATGAGAGCCGATAAAAACATCATCACCAATTTCAGTTACAAATTTATTATAACCATCATAATTGCAGGTAATAGTGCTAGCACCAATATTAGAATTTTCTCCCAATTTAGTGTCACCAATATAACTTAAATGATTGATTTTTGAACCATTACCGATGGTTGATTTTTTAACTTCAACAAAATTACCAATTCTGGCATTTTCGCCGATCTTGCTATCTGGTCTAATTCTTGCAAATGGGCCAATC
Source organism: uncultured Rhizobiaceae bacterium (assembly GCA_964622015.1). GTDB lineage: Bacteria > Pseudomonadota > Alphaproteobacteria > Rickettsiales > UBA1997 > CAZUPN01. The sequence continues at coordinate 12,487 of CAZUPN010000001.1, forward strand.
ACTGCATTTTTAGCAATTTCAACCCCTTCAATATGACAAAAAGATTTAATTTCAACCCCGCTAGCAATTTTAACTTTTTTGCCAAAAACAATTTGCGGGCAAATAGTTACATCACTGGCAATTTCAGTATCATCGCAAAAATAAACACTACTAGGATCAATTAATCTTACCCCTAAATCCATAAATTTTTTTCTCAGCTGATCTTGCTTAATCATTTCAACTTTTGCTAATTCGGCCATAGAATTAACCCCCAAAACCTCTTCCTTGGCAGTTTTAATATGGCAAATTTTTAGATGATTATTTTGTGCAAGAGCAATAATATCGGTTAGGTAATACTCTTTGGCAGCATTATTATTATCAATTTTTGGTAGTAATTTTTTTAAATGATCAGAGTTAATAGTAATTATTCCAGAATTACATAAGGTAATTTTTCTTTGATTGATATTAGCATCTTTATATACAATGATCGCTTTTAATTGTTGGCTTTGATCAGTAATTAAACGGCCATAATTATTATCTTCAAAGCAGTCAAAAGCTAAAAGACATAAGTCCTGCTGTAAAATTTGATCGAGCATTTTTTGTAAAGTAGCGCTGGTAATTAAAGGTGTATCACCACAAAGAATTAAAGTATTTTTAGCAATTTTGGTAATTGATTTAAGAGCAGTTGCCGCCGCATGAGCAGTTCCAAGACGCTGATTTTGGATGACAAAATTTATTGCTAAAAAAGGATGGTTTTTTTTAATTTCTTCCTGATAAGAAATTAAATCCTCAGATATAACCACGGTAACATTTTGAGGATTTAATTCTAAACTTGCTTTGATTACCAAATTAATCATCTCAATTCCAGCAATTTTATGCATTACTTTAGGCAGGCTTGATTTCATCCGAGTGCCTTTACCGGCTGCAAGAATTATAACCAAAAGATCATTTGATTTTTTCATAATGTGCTTGGTAGATAGATAAATTATTTTACCAATTTATTTTTAGCAATCCAAGGCATCATCGCCCGTAATTTTTCACCAACTTTTTCAAGCTGATGCCTTTTACCTTTTTGTCTAAGTTCGTTAAAATTTTTACAGCCACTTTTATTTTCAGCCATAAATTCTTTAACAAATTGCCCGGATTGAATTTCGCCAAGAATTTTTTTCATTTCAGCTTTAGTTTGCGCGGTAACTATTCTTGGACCTCTGGTTAAATCTCCATATTCAGCAGTATTAGAAATTGAATGGCGCATATTGGCAATGCCACCTTCATAAAGCAAATCAACAATTAATTTTGTTTCATGCAAACACTCAAAATAAGCCATTTCTGGCGCATATCCCGCCTCAACCAAAGTCTCAAAGCCAGCATAAATCAAGGCAGTTAGCCCGCCGCACAATACCGCTTGCTCACCAAATAAATCAGTCTCACATTCTTCTTTAAAAGTAGTTTCAATAATTCCTGATTTACCGCCACCAATTGCTGAAGCATAAGAAAGCGCCAAATCAAGCGTCTTACCACTTTTATCTTGAGCAAACGCAACCAAACAAGGAACCCCGCCCTGCTTTTTATATTCCGACCTAACTGTATGGCCAGGACCCTTTGGCGCCACCATAAACACATCAAAATCTGCCCTTGGCTCAATTAATTTAAAATGAATAGCAAGGCCGTGAGCAAATGCAAGCGCCGCCCCCTGCCTCATATTATCACGAAGCTCGTTTTGATAAATTTCCTGCTGCATCTCATCTGGCGCTAAAACCATAATTAAATCGGCCCATTTCGCCGCCTCAATATTAGTCACCACCTCAAACCCATCATTTTTAGCCTTAGCAATTGAAGCTGAGGTAGGCCGTAAAGCAATCTTAACTTCTTTAACTCCGCTTTCTTTAAGATTCAAAGCGTGAGCATGAGCCTGACTACCATAGCCAATGATTGCTATTTTCTTCGACTTAATTAAATCAAAATTAACATCCTTATCGTAATATACTTTCATAATTTCAGATTTTTATTTTTTAAAATTGTACCAAGAGCTCCTTTTTTAGCCGAATAATACTCAAGAAACAAGCTCATTTTTAAAGATAGCGGCTTCTTTTTTGGATTTGAGTAGCCTTATTGTCGGATAATAGATAGAATATTTTTTCGCCCATCATAACAAGATTGATTTATAGCTACTTTTAAACAAAGAGCCGTTGCAACTTTTTTTTCCCGTTATACTGCCCAACATATTTCTTCCCGATAAAATGCATAATTTGACTCAAATTTGCATTTGGAGTCTCAAGAGGCAAATGATAATGATTATTCATCAGGCAATAAGAGTAAATTACAGCATTAAGCCTAATATGAGCTTCGACGATAATTTTTTAAGAATAATTGAAAATCCAATTCACCATGAAAGATATAATCTTTGTTTCTTCCTCTATTCATAACATGGCCGAAGGCGTGTGGGGATAGTTGATTCTTGGTGATCTGGGCATAATATGGCTTAATTTATGGTTAAACTAATTTGCTAAAGAAAAAATAGAAATAATGGCCCGTTTTTATAATTCCAGCAAAAATTCCACCAGGAATTTTGGCGGTAAAAAGGTAACTTATTGTTGGTGATTAAAAAATACCGGGCACTTTTTCTAGATAGAGCATTTCTTCGAAGGTTGGCTTTCTTCTGATTATTTTGAATTTATTGTTATCAACTAAAATTTCGGGAATTAGTGGGCGGCAGTTATATTGGCCTGACATTGAGGAGCCGTAGGCGCCGGCGCTGCAAAATATGATTAGATCGTCGGTTTTGGGATCCACTAATTGGCGGTTTTTGGCTAAGATGTCGGTGGTTTCGCATATTGGGCCAACTAAATCATAATGGGATTTGCTACCGGGTTTTATGGTTTCTGGCAGGATTTGGTGATGGGCATTATATAAAGCAGGACGCATTAGATCGTTCATGGCGGCGTCGAGAATTATAAAATTTTTGTTGGCGGCTTCTTTTAAATAGAGGATTTTAGTGACTAAAATTCCGGAATTGCCAATTAACATTCTTCCTGGCGCTAATGTCAGTTTGACGCTTAAATCTCTGATGATTTCTTTAATCATTTGAGCATAAGCCGCAATTGAAATAGTACCTTCATCTTGATATAAAATGCCAATGCCACCACCAAAATCCAAGGACTTGATCTCAAAACCATCTTTTGTTAAATCAATACATAATTGTCTGATTTTTAAAAAGGCATTTTTAAATGGTTCTAATGAAGTAATTTGTGAACCGATATGAGTTGAGATGCCATAAATATCAATAGCGGGTAAATTTTTGGCTTTTTGATATAAGCTTTTAGCCTTTGAAATATCGATACCAAATTTATCACCCTTGCGGCCGGTAGAAATTTTATCATGGGTCTTAGCATCAACATCGGGGTTTACTCTGATTGATAATTTTACTTTTTTATTTAGATTGGTTGCGATTTGGTTGATTAGAAAAATCTCTGGCTCAGATTCGGCGGCAATTTCTTCAATGCCATTATTTAGCGCATATTCAATTTCTTCCTGGCTTTTACCAACGCCAGCAAAAACGATTTTTTTAGGATCAACGCCGGCAATTAAAGCGCGATTAATTTCACCAGCTGATACCGCGTCAATTCCAGAACCAAGATCTGCAAAAATTTTAACAATACTTAAATTGCAATTAGCTTTAATTGCGTAGCAGATTTTATGATCAATATCTGAAAAATTAGCCGCAAATTCTTGATAATTATCAATGATATTTTGCTTGGAATAGCAATAAAAAGGCGTTGCTATTTGCTTTGCAATAGCGGCCACTGGCAGATTCTCAATAAAAAAACGATCCTTTTGGTCAAGAGCCTTATATGAGAAATATTTCATTTACTGATATTATTTAACGCTGTAATTCCCGGCAGTTCTTTGCCTTCTAGCCACTCTAAAAAAGCACCGCCGGCGGTTGAAATATAACTAAATTGATCAAATAGACCGGCGCCATTAAGGGCAGATACCACATCGCCACCACCAGCAATTGATAATAATTTTTTTTGCGCAGTTAAATAAGCAGCAGCCCTGGCAAACATTTCAGTACCAACATTAAAGGGCCTAATTTCAAAAGCACCAAGCGGACCATTCCACAGTAAAGTTTGCTGCTCTTCTAATGCTTTAATTAAGTTAAAAATTGACATCGGGCCAATATCAACAATGATCTCATCATCTAAAATATTATCAATATCAACTACCCGACATTTAGCATTGGCTTTCAAATTATTAGTCACTATTACATCTTGAGGTAAAATAATTTCGCAATTATTTTCTTTAGCAACCGTAATAATTTTTAAAGCAGTTTCTTTTAAATCTTTTTCACATAAGGATTTACCGATATTTTTACCAAGCGCAAATAAAAAACTATTAGCCATAGCGCCAGCAATTAATATGCTATTTGCCTTAATAGTTAAGGAATTTAACAAATCAATCTTGGTTGAAATTTTAGCACCACCAACTACCGCCATCATCGGCTTTTTGGCTTTTTCTAAAAGATTGGTTAAATTATCCAATTCTCTTTCCATCAAAAAGCCAGCACAAGATTTTAAAAATTTTGGAATACCAACAATTGAAGCGTGAGCGCGATGCGAACAAGAAAAAGCATCATTAACATAAAGATTAGCATATGATGCAAGCTTACGGGCAAATTCCTGATCATTTTTAGTTTCCTGATTGTAAAAGCGCAGATTTTCTAGCAATATTACTTCGCCATATTTGCTATCAGAAATTGCTGCCGCAACTTGATCACCGATACAATCATTTAAAAATTTTACCTTGATAGCAGGAAGCAACTCTTGAATTGCTGGCAGTAACTGCCTTAATGAAGAGGCGTCATCAAATTTAGCCTCAGCATTTAAAAGCGGCCGACCAAAATGAGAAATAATAATTACCTTGGCATTTTGACTTACCAAATATTTTATAGTCGGGATCACCGCTTTAATTCTGGTATCATCTTCAATAATTCCATTTACTATTGGCACATTAATATCGACTCTGACAATGACATTTTTATTGGTAACTACACAATCTTTTAAGCGGTTGAAATTCAGCATATTTTTAACAAATTATTAAAGGAAACTTATTTTATTTAAAAAAATAATTAATAATAACCAAGATATATTGTCAAGTAGCTAGCAATAATAGAAATATTTTGCGTCAACTCTTTATTCTTGTCTTAAGCATAATTAATTTTTGAGTAAAAATTTAATAAAATCGACAATGATTCAAACTTATGATATAAGCAAGAGCGCTTCAAAAAAAACTTGCTTATAAATTGCTGCTTATAAATAGAGTCATGAGTAGATTATTTGATAATTTACAAGCTCTAAACATTGAGCTTGGGCAATATTAATTTATAGCGTCTCTTTAACCAAGAAGATTTTAGAAACTGTCAAGAAATTTATTATTAAAAAAATAAAATAAATTTCTTTACTTACGAGGGGATCTAAAATTTAATAATTATGCCTACAAGATACTATCTTGGTAACATTCATAAAATTTAATTCGCTAATCGCTTGCGCTTAAAAATCCCTGTATTTGCAACCATCAATAAGACAAAAAGAGCAATTAGTTAAATTTTAAATGGCAAGTTAGATCGCGTAATTCTCGCAAATTCAGCTTGATAAATAGTAATACCAATTCCAGTTCTATATATAGGGTATTATCGATTGCAACTGGTATAATTTCAAAACAGCCCCCTTAAGAAGGGCTGCTTTAAAATGATTTGAATAATAATTTATAAATCAAGTTTAAACAATGTCAGTAACTCAGATTGAAGCAGTAGCAGCGTTTGAAATAATAGAAAATGATTACAACTCAATTATCATCGATGTTAGAACTTTTGAAGAATTCAACTTTGTTGGTTTTATTGATTTATCGGCAGTTGAAGATGGCAATAAAAAATTGCTGATGCTGCCTTGGAGACTTTATCCGCAGATGGATTATAATCCTAATTTTAGAAGAATTTTAGAAGAATTTCTAAATAATAATTTTAGTAATCCAGTAGAAGTAAAAATGTTTTTTGTTTGTAGGAGTGGCGGCAGATCAAATGAAGCTGCCGCTTATTTTGCAAATTTAGGTTATAAGCACTGCCATAATATAATTGGCGGCTTTGAAGGAGAGTTAAATCAGGAAAATAAAAGAGGAAAAATTAATGGCTGGAAAACCTCTAATCTAGCTTGGGGGCAAAAATAGTTCATGAATACTATATTTAATAGCTATCAAAATCCAATTGCTGAAAATGAACTGGTCACAGAGCTTCAACTTAAAAAAGACAAGCAAAATGATCAAGAAGATACTGCCAAAAACTTTGAATCTGGCCATCAATATTTTCTGGCTGATTTTTTAGAAAAATCAAGGAAGGAATTTGGAGAAGAAAATTTTAATAATTGGTTTATAAATCTTGAAATTTACTCGCTATCAGCAAATGAGGTAGTCTTTGCTGCGCCTTCAAAATTTAGCCGCGACTGGATTAAAAGAGAGTTTTTAGATAATCGTCACTTAAAATCAAAATCCAGTAAAAGCATCAATAAAATAATTGCAGCTTTAAATCCGGGGATCAAAAATATTGCAGTAATTCACATCGAAAAAACCCAAAATGAGCCCGATAACAGACCGGATCCTAAAATCACTAATTTGTCAAAATATGATAATGTCTTTGCTTTTGGCAGTGAGTTAAATAATAAATTCACCTTTAAAAATTTTATCATCGGCAAATTTAATCGCCTATCTTATTCAATGGCCAGAATCGCTGCCGGCTTTAAAGAAGAGCAGTTAAGCTTGTTTGGTCAAGCGATACCTCTATATTTACATGGCGCAGTTGGAATGGGCAAAACCCATCTTGCCCAGGCAATTGCCTGGCATATTAAAGAAACCGATAAATCAAAAAAAGTGGTTTATCTTTCAGCAGAAAAATTCATGTATCACTTCGTTAAGTCAATTAGAAGCAATGAAATCATGGATTTTAAAGAACAATTCCGTTCAATTGATGTTTTAATTATTGATGATATTCAATTTATCGCTGGCAAAGAAGGTACTCAGGCTGAATTTATGCAAAGCTTTAATAATTTAGTTGAAAGTAACAAGCAGGTAGTTTTGGTTTGTGACCGGGCACCTTCAGAACTTGAAGCAATTGATGAAAAATTAAAATCAAGAATTAGCGGCGGCATGGTAGTAAATCTTAAAGCTCCGGATTATCAGGATCGCCTGGCAATTTTAAAATCAAAATCACAAATTTACGGCCAGGAAATTAACAACAAAATAATTGAATATCTAGCAACTAAAATCACTAGTAACGTCAGAGATTTGGATGGCGCGATGCGAAAATTACTGGCCAATAAAATTTTTACCGATGAAGAAATTACCCTTGAGAGCACCAAAACACTTTTGGTTGATTATTTTAAATCTAGTAGTAACTTAGCGGTTAATATTGCTAAAATCCAAAAATTAACTGCCGCCTATTTTGAAATAAAAATCAGCGACCTTACCTCATCTTCGAGGTTAAGAAATATTGCCAGACCAAGACAAATTGCGATGTATTTAGCTAAAAATCTAACCAATGAAACTTTGCCAAAAATTGGCTTAGAATTTGGCGGCAAAAATCATGCTACAGTAATACATGCAGTAAAGACCATTAATGACTTAATGGTTAAAGATGCTAAATTGGCAAAAGACGTGAAGCTGTTAGAAGAAAGAATTAGAGATTAAATATTTTAGTACAGAAATGAGCCTCAGTCGCAGGAATGAGTCTATGACCCATTCCTGCGAGCAAGGATCGTTAGCGTGACCAAGAACGGTCGTAGTCGCAAAAACAATATAAAATACCAAAATGAATTTCATCGACCTATCAATTAAGAGGCCTGCTTTGATTACCAGTATTATGATTATTTTTATCATAACTGGAATAATCTGCTTTAAAAATATGAGCATCGATTTATATCCAGATGTTAATATTCCAGTAATTGAAGTGATCATAAGTTATAAAGGGGCAGGACCTTCAGAAATTGAAAGCCTAATTTCAAAACCTTTAGAAGAAGAAATCAGCACCATTTCCGGCCTTAAAACCGTTACTTCCAAAAGCGCTAGAGGAATCAGCGAAATTATTACCGAATTTAATCAAGGCGTTGATATCAAATATGCCGAACAACAGATTCGCGACAAGGTTAATCAGACGCGCTCAAAAATGCCAAAAGATATTGATGGACAATGCCACAAAACAATACAAATAAGCCTAAATTAAAGAT
>CAZUPN010000001.1:20745-65008 GCA_964622015.1 uncultured Rhizobiaceae bacterium
TCTGAGCCAATTATGAGCATCGCCTTAAGCGGAGATTTAGAGGAATCAAAAATTTATGATATTGCCGATAAATTCATTAAGCCAAGAATTGAGCAAGTTGAAGATGTCGGGATGGTATCAATATCCGGCGGCAGAAGCAGACAAATTAATGTCACCCTTGATCAAAAATTACTAAAAGACCATGAACTTTCTCTTTCTTATGTTACATCTCAGCTTGGACTTTCTGGCAATAATACTCCAATTGGCAAAGTAGATCATCAAGATAAGGAAACTATTTTTCAAAATTATGGTGAATTTAAAAATATCGATGACATCTCTAATGTAATTGTTAATTTTTACAATAATGAAGCCCCTACTAAAATTTCTGATCTTGGTAAGGTCAGTGATGGGCTGGCAGATGAAAATAATAGAGCATATATTAATGGCCAAAAATCATTATTTTTAATAGTTTTTCGCCAACCCTCCTCAAATATTGTGGCAATTGCTAATAATTTAAGATCGCAATTAGAAAAAATTAGCCCAGAATTAACCCAAATAAATGACAGTTTAAAAATAGAAATAATTCAAGATAATAGCGACCATATCAAAAAAAATATCAGCGATGTTTATCTAACCATTACGATTTCACTAATTTTAACCATCATTACGGTATTTTTCTTCTTAGCAAATATCAGGGCCACGATCATTACTGCAATTTCACTGCCAATTTGCCTGATTGGAGCCTTTATCATTATTTATATCGCAGGATTTTCAATTAACGTCATCACGCTTTTAGCATTAAGCCTGGCGGTTGGATTATTAATAGATGATGCCATTGTAGTTACTGAAAATATCTACCAAAAAATTGAAGCCGGCATCTATCCATTCAGCGCAGCAGCAATTGGCACCAAGGAAATATTGATGGCAGTAATTGCAATTACTTTAGTAGTAGTTTCGGTCTTTGTTCCGGTTGCTTTTATGAAAGGAATCGTTGGACAATTTTTAAGACAATTTGGCCTGACTATTTGTTTTGCGGTTTTAATCAGCCTTTTTGTAGCGATAACAATTATTCCGGTATTATGTGCCTATTTTGCCAAAGAAGAAAAAGCTGACAAAACCAATCTCTCAAAAATTGAAAAAATACTAGCCAAATTTAATAATTTTCAGAATTATTTATCACTAAAATATGAAAAGATTTTACTTTACTCAATCAAAAATCCCAAATTTATTATCCTTATTACCTTATCAATATTTATAATCTCGGCCGTTTCTTTTGTTTATATTCCAAAAAGCTTTACTGATCCAAGTGATGAGGGTGAAATTAATATTAGCATCGAATTAGAGCCAGATGCCAATATTGAAAGAACCAGCACAGTAGCGATGCAAATGGATAAAATAATTCGAGCAAATTCAGAAGTTCAAAGAGTTGAAGTTACAATTGCCGGTGGCGATTTAGCAAAATCAAATCAAGCAAAAATTTATGTCAAACTTACGGATGCAAAAGAGAGGAAAATCTCAACCGCAGAATTTGAAACTAAACTTCGCTCACAAATCAAGGATTTTGCTTATGCTAATCCAATTATCGGCTCATATGATCAGCCCTTCAATATGACTTTAAGTTCCAATGATCAAGATGAGCTTGAAAAATATACCAATCTCTTAACTGCTAAATTAGAATCTAACCGCTATTTTAAAGATGTGGATTCAAATCTTAAAAAGGCCAGAAATGAATTTAGAACTGAGATTAAAGATAATCTGGCTAAAATTTACGGCGTTAATAGTCAAATAGTTGGCGATGAATTGAGAGGCTATGTTAGTGGTAACGTCGCCACTAAATTTCGCCAAAATGGTATAGAATATGATGTTTTGGTTACAGTTAAGCAAGAACAAAGAGACATCGCCAAAAATTTTCATAATATTTATGTGCCAAATATCAATAAAAAATTAGTCAAACTTTCCGACATTGCAATTGCTTATGAAGCAAAAGAGCCGGCGGTAATTAATCGTCAAAATCGTAGCCGTTACATTAAAGTTACCGCTAATCTTGCCGATGGAATCGGGCTTTCTGATGCCATTGATACGGTTGAAAGAATCTTTAAATCTAAAGATTTAAAACTACCATCAACTATCAAATATAAATTTGGTGGCAGTGCCCAAAACATGCAAGATATGTTTGATTCTTTACCGATGATTATTTTAGTGGCGGTAATATTTATCTATCTGATTCTAGCCAGCCTTTACGAATCTTTTATCATTCCGCTGACTATTTTATTATCAATACCAATGGCGTTATGTGGAGTATTTTTGACCTTGCTTATATTTCACAAATCTTTTAATCTTTTTGCGATTTTGGGATTATTTATGCTACTTGGCATCTCTTCTAAAAATTCGATTTTATTAGTTGATTTTGCCAATAATGCAATCTTGCAAGGAAAATCAAGGACTGAAGCCTTAATTATGGCCGGCAGATCGCGCTTAAGGCCAATTTTAATGACTTCATTTGCTTTGATTTCCGGCACTATTCCAGTAGCAATTGGCCTTGGTGAGTCAGCCTCCCAACGTACCTCAATGGGGGTAGCAATAATTGGCGGCATGATTTCTTCAACCATCCTGACTTTGGTGGTAGTGCCAGCAGTATTTAGCTATGTTGATCGCTTTAGAATATGGATTAAAACGCGATTGGCTTTCCTGGTTAATAGTAAATAATAAAAAGAGGTTAATTATGCCAAAAATTATTTCTTACAAAACTATCACTCCAATCATTGATTCTTCAGCCTTTATTGCCAGTAATGCGGTAATTTCTGGCGATACTGTAATTGGCAAAAATAGTAGCATCTGGTATGGATGCGTTATCAGGGGCGATGTCGCTAAAATCAGAATCGGCAATTATACCAACATTCAGGATAATAGTGTCATTCACGTCACTAGAGCCAATCATTTACAAAATAAAACTGGCGATGCTGGCGGGCCGGTAATTATTGGCGATAATGTCACTATCGGTCATCATGCTATAATTCACGCTTGCATCATCGAAGATAATGCCTTTATTGGTATGGGCGCCATTATTATGGATTTAGCAAGAATTGAGTCTTTTGCTTTAGTTGCAGCCGGCGCAGTGATAACCCCAGGCAAAATTGTTAAATCTGGACAAATTTGGGGTGGCAATCCGGCTAAATATTTACGCGATTTAACCAAAGAAGAAAAAGATTATATTTTGGTTTCCGCCAAGAATTATGCTGAATTAGCTGATGAATATAAATAACAAATCTTCAAATTTTTTTAAGCAAAATGACATTGCTAAAATAGCTGCAATTGCTTTTGAAGCTGGAGAAATTGCCGCCAAAAGCTTTAAAATGCGCGATTTTACAGTTTCAAGAAAAAATGATAATTCCGAAGTAACCTCAACTGATATCAAAATCAGCCAATTTTTAAATAAAAATTTAAGCCTGGAATTTCCAAAAATCCCAATTATTTGCGAAGAATCTCAAATCCGAAAAATTGATAATGATGTTTTTTGGCTAATTGACCCAATTGACGGTACTAGTAGTTTTATTAAAGGCGTCGACCAATTTTGTGTTAATATTGCACTAATCAAAAATCGGCAGGCAGTTTTTGGTCTAATTTACGCGCCACTTTTTGAAGGCTCAAAAATGGCCTATACCGATCAAGAATCAAAAATTGTGCTGATTAAAAATCAGCAAAAATATTTTTTAACAGTAGATAAAATTAAACAAGAACAGGAAGCTAAAAAACTAAAAATAGTAACCAGCAACAGAACTACCAATCAAGATATTGCCACTTATTTAAAGCAGGATTATCAAAATATAAATGATAATTATGAGATTGAAAAATTATCCTCAGCAATAAAATTTTTTAGAATTTTAGAAAATGATTGCCATTTATATATTCATTTTAAAAAAACCATGGAATGGGATACTGCGGCTGGACAAGCCTTAATTGAGGCAATAGCTGGCAAAGTAAAAAATTTCTTTTTTAATGATACAAAAAGCATAATTGGCGAAGATTTAACTTATCAAAAACCGGATTTTGCTAATCAGCCCTTTATTGTCTATAACCAGTTTAAAAAATGATTATCAAAGTTAAAAATCTTAAAGTTACTACCATAATTGGTATCTATGAATGGGAAAAAACCTTCAATCGTGAGCTAATAATTAATCTTAAAATTACTACCGACTCTAATCAATCACTAATCAATGATAATATCAAAAGCACCATTGATTATGAAGAAATCGTCAAGCAAATAAGACAAATAGTAGCTAGAAGCAAAGCGCAATTAATAGAAAAATTAGCTGAAGAAATAATTTCAGCAATTATGACTGATAAGAGAGTAAAAAAATGCCAATTAGAAGTCGATAAATTAAAGCCACTAGCCGATATCGAATCTTTTTCAGTAACCCTAAATAGAAAAAGAACATGATCTTGCTAATCGATAATTATGACAGCTTCACCTATAATTTACATCATTACCTCATTGAGGCTGCTACTAATCCTAGGGATAAAAAAATTCTGATTAAAAGAAATGATCAAATCTCAATTGATGAAATAAAAAAACTAAATCCCAGAGCGATCATTTTATCTCCCGGACCATGCAATCCCGACAAAGCCGGAATATGCCTTGAAGCAATTAATAATTTTAAAGGAATTTACCCAATATTTGGCGTCTGTTTAGGCCATCAGGCAATTGGCCAGGCCTTTGGCGCCAAAATTATCAAAACTACCCCTATGCATGGCAAAATCAGTCTAATTTATCATCGTCAGAGCAGCCTATTTCAAAACCTCCCCTCTCCCTTCAAAGCAACCCGCTACCATTCCCTAATCATCAAAAAAGCAAACTGCCCAGAAGATTTAGAGATCACTGCAACTACCGAAGATGGAACCATCATGGCCATCGAACATCAAAAATACAAAATCTTTAGCGTCCAATTCCACCCCGAATCAATTGCCTCAGAATATGGACATAAAATCATTAAGAATTTTCTGGATAAGATATAGCAAAAAGGTTTGAATCAATTATAAAAAACAAAGGATGTTAAAAAAATGACATGAATGTAGTAAATGGGTCAATAGACCCATTCCCGCAACCAGGTTAAATCAAATTACTGCTCAACAACCGTAACTGAACGACGATTTTTTGCCCAGATTTCTTCACCAGAGCCAACAAAAGCAGGACGCTCTTTGCCGTAGCTGATAGTTTTGATTCGCGATGAATCAATGCCATTACTGACCAAATAATCTTTAACTGCATTGGCCCTTCTTTCACCAAGCCCGATATTATATTCTCTGGTTCCCCTTTCATCACAATGTCCTTCAACCATTACTTTAATTGAGGGATCGCTTTTTAGCCAAGAAACTTGATTATCAAGAATTTTTCTTCCCTCACTACTAACACTACTAGAATCAAGTTCAAAAAACACCCGGTCTTGAACTTCCACTTCCTCAATTTGTGCCTGAGTCTGTTTATTTAACTCGTCAGCAGCATTAGCACTATCAAGCGTCTGGTAATTTTCCTGACTATCCTTGGCATGATCTTCAATTGTAAAACTACTATCGGTAGGTTTTTTATTCTTAGAAGAACAAGCTGTAATTGAGAAAATAGCAACCAAAATAAGTAATTTCTTTAGCATATTGAATCTGTTTTAATTTGTTTAAAGCAAAGAGCCTAAGCCTTAAAAGAATTTAAGCGTTAGATAAATTAATGTCAATAGTTGCGATTTATAAAAAGGTACCAGGTACCTTTTTAAAAATCTTTTCCCGGATTGCCCCGTTGCTTACCGCAACCATTTAAAAAGCGGCAATAATTGCGCCATGATAATGCTCTTTGATGTAATTTTTTATTGCATCTGAATGTATTGTTTTTAGTAATTTTTGTATTTTATCGCTTTTCAAATCGCTTGGCCTTACTGCAATTATATTGGCGTAAGGATTGTTTTTTGATTGTTCCAGGATAATTGCATCTTGTAGCGGGCTCATTTTGGCAGCAAGGGCGAAATTTGAGTTAATTACCGCCAAATCAAGCTGTTTGGCATCCAGCATTCTAGGTAATATTGAGGCATCTAATTCGGTAATCTTTAGATTATGAGGATTAGCAATAATATCACGTTTAGTTGGATATTTTACTTCTTTTTTTAGCGTTAAAAATCCATTTTCTGCCAGTAAATTTAGCGCCCTGCCCTCATTGGTTGGGTCATTTGGAACGCCGATTTTTAAATCATTTGGTAATGATTTTTTGATATTTTTTATCCAAAGCGGCTTTTGATTGCCAATCATATAAACCCCCATCGGCTCCAAATGTACAGCACCCAAAACCACCAAATCAGTTTTATGATCCTGATTAAAACTAGTTAAATAAGGTAAATGCTGAAAATAATTAGCATCAACTCGATTTTGAGCAACCGCTAAATTGGGCTGAACATAATCACTAAATTCTTTAATTTCTAAATCAATCCCCTCTTTAGCTAAAATCGGCTTTAATTGCTGCAAAATTTCAGCGTGAGGAGTGGGGCTTGCAGCAATAATTAGAGTTTGGTTGGCAAAGCAATTTTTAAAAATCAGCAGAGTTGCAACCACAATGATCAAAGCAAATATTTTTTTATTTAATAACATAGATCTTCCTTTAAAAAAATTATTTATGATTTAGGCGATGAAATATTTTATCGCCTAAAAATTGAATTAATTGCACGATAATTATCATTAAAATAACGGTGATCGTCATTACTTTCAAATCAAATCTTTGATAGCCATAACGTATTGCAAGATCACCTAAACCGCCGGCTCCAACCGCTCCAGCCATTGCGCTATATGAAACTAAGGCAATTGCAGTAACGGTGATGGTGGCGATAATATTTGGCAATATTTCTGGTAGCAAAATATGATAAATTATTTGCCAATTACTGGCGCCAAAGGATTTGGCCATTTTGATTATATTGCCACTGATTTCTTTTAGAGAATTTTCAATTAGGCGGGCAAAGAATGGGAAGGCGCCAAATATTAATGGCAGTATTACCCCTTTAACCCCTAGGGAAGTTCCAACTAAATGCGAAGTTATTGGAATCATCAACACCAGTAAAATAATAAAGGGAATTGAGCGTAAAATATTAATTATTAGCGATAATATAAAATAGATTAATTTATTTGCTAACAGGCCATTTTTGGCGGTTAGATAAAGTAAAATGCCTAAAGGAATGCCAATCAAACTTGCAAATAAAGTTGAGCAGCCAAGCATGATTAAACTATCTAATATTGCCTGATAAATTTCAGCGATATCAATGCCGCTAAGCAAATTATTAATCATTTTATTACCTCAAAATTAACCTTAAATTCTTTTAAAATCATAAAAGCTTTGCTCAAACTTTCCTGATTACCGCTAATCTCAATTAATAACTGTCCAAATGGCATTTTTTTAATTCGATCAAGCGAGCCGCGTAAAATACTAAAATTAGCCATCGATTCTTTAGAAACGCGGTCCAAAATTGGCTCAAAAGCGTTATTGCCGACAAAAGATAGTAAAATTAAATTATTATTATCATGTTTGTTAAATTTATAAAAGGCTTCGATTTGCTTTAAATAATTTTCGGTTTCTTCTTCAAGCACTAATTTGCGGGTTAGGATATTTTTTGGATGAAGCAAAATGTCAAAAGCCTGACCTTGCTCAATAATCTTACCATTATCAAGCACCGCAACCCGGTCACAAATTTTACGAACTACTTCAATTTCATGAGTAATTAGTAAAATAGTCAGACCTAATTTTTGATTGATATTTAGCAGCAAATCTAAAATGGCATTGGTGGTTTGAGGGTCAAGTGATGAAGTTGCTTCATCACTTAATAATATTTTAGGATCAGTTGCTAAAGCCCTTGCGATACCAACGCGCTGTTTTTGACCTCCTGACAGACGAGCGGGATATTTATTTGCGTAATCTTCTAACTCAACTAATTTGAGTAAATTTTTAACTTTTTTGGCAATTTCTGATTTGCGATAATTTTTTTGCAAAATCAAGGGTAAAGCGATATTTTCAAAAACTGTTTTGGAATTAAGCAAATTAAAGTTTTGAAATATTACTCCGATTTTTTGCCTTAAAACCCGCAATTTTTTTGAATCAAGCTCGGCTAAATCTACACCATCAATAATTATTTTACCCTGATTAGGCTTAGTTAAAAAATTAACGCATTCTAATAAGGTTGATTTACCAGCACCAGAGCGACCAATAATACCAAATATTTCCCCTTTTTTTACCGATAAATTAATGTCATCAAGAATGGTTAGGTCCTTACCTTGATTTTTATAAATTTTATAAAGCGATTCAATTTTAATCATCAAATTTAGCGATTAAATAATATTTGATCTCCAGCCTTAATGCCGAATTTTTCGGCAATCCCGCCATTAATTTCAAGCGCCATTATTGCTGGCGCTGTAGAATTGATATTTTTCAGAGAGTAAGGCCTGGTATTGGCTGCAATATTGATGATATGATTATTCTTATCAATAAAAATCATATCTAAAGGAATTCTGGTATTTTTCATCCACATATTGATTATTTGCTCTTGCTTAAAATCAAAAAGCATACCGTAATTTGACGGTAAATAATCAAGATTCATCAGCCCATATCTAGCCTTATATTGATTATTGGCAATTTGAACCTTAAATTCCGCCAGTTTTTCTTGACTGTCATTTAAAATTTGCAAGTTAATATTATAATTCTTAAAATCCCGATTAAAATCGGCCGGATTAGGAGATTGAATAAATATTGAGGCTAATATCAAGCCACCAATAATTAAAAATAGCAAAGCGCTAAGATTTTTTTTGCTAGCAGCTTTCATAAGATGTTCTTTTGAAATATATTAATACTAATTTATTTATGAATTTTAGCTTATTTCACCGGCTTTTTTTGATCATATTGGTAAGCGGCTGCTTATCTTTTAAAGCAAATGCCAGCACCTTAACTAACCATCAAAAGACTCAAAAACAAGAAATCCCAACTAAAGTAAGGTCAAATAT
Source organism: uncultured Rhizobiaceae bacterium (assembly GCA_964622015.1). Lineage (GTDB taxonomy): Bacteria > Pseudomonadota > Alphaproteobacteria > Rickettsiales > UBA1997 > CAZUPN01. The sequence continues at coordinate 29,740 of CAZUPN010000001.1, forward strand.
CATCGACATCAAGAAAAATTTGCAGCTAATTAATTTTATCGGTAACGCGGTTATTGAAAAGGGTCAAGATAGCGTTCTAGCTGATAAAATGACGTTATTTTATTTGGACGATAAATCTGATAATCAAAAAAACCAATCAAAGATTAAAAAAATTGAAGCTAGCGATAATGTTAAACTTTTTAGCGACGATTATGTGGCAACTTCTGATAATGGATATTATGATCCTAGTCAAAATTCGATAATTTTAAAAAATAATGTAGTGGTTAATAATGGCGCTTCAATTGCCAAGGGTGATAAATTTATTTATAATTTTAAAACCAAAAAAGGTAGTTTTATTGGACAAAAAGAAGATAAAAGAGCGATAGTAATAATCAGCAATGACAAATCTCTAAAATAAATAATTTACAAGCAATTATGACAAAAACTTTAAGCGCCAGAAATATCAGCAAAAATTACGGCAAAAAAAAGGTAATCTCTGACATCAGTATTGATATTAAGCAAGGTGAAATTGTCGGACTTTTGGGCCCAAATGGCGCCGGCAAAACTACCTGCTTTTATATTATCGTTGGATTAATTGCCGCTGATTTAGGCAATATTTTTATTGATCAGCTTGATATTTCTCACATGCCAATGTATCAAAGAGCACGCCTTGGTATTAATTATTTGCCCCAGGAATCTTCAATTTTTAGAGGCATGAATGTTGAAGATAATATCGATGCCATCCTTGAAATAATTGAGCCTGATCCAAAAGCCCGTCGGGAAAAATTAGAACAATTATTAGTAGAATTTTCAATTACTCATATCAGAAAAAGTCATGCTTTATCTTTATCGGGCGGTGAAAGAAGAAGAGTTGAAATTGCCAGGGCCCTTGCCACTAATCCTTCCTTTATATTGTTTGATGAACCATTTGCCGGCATTGATCCAATTGCGGTTAATGATATCAGGCAAATGATCATACAGCTAAAAAATAAAAATATCGGGGTCTTAATTACTGATCATAATGTTCGCGAGACTCTAAGTATCGTTGATCATGGCTATATTGTCTATGACGGCACCATTCTAAGTAGCGGCTCCAAAGAGCAAATTATTAATGATCAAGAGGTAAAAAATGTCTATTTAGGAGAGGATTTCAAATATCTATGATCAAAAAAACCATCAAGAAATTCTTTGAACAAGAAGCTGCAACCGGAATATTACTAACGATTGCAACCACAATTGGACTTTTAATGGCCAATTCCTCCTGGTCAAATCATTATAATCAATTTTTAAATATCAAATTAGCACTTAATTTTGATGCGTTAAATTTAAATGAAGATTTATCAATTCGAGACTGGATCAATGACGCTTTAATGGCAATATTTTTCTTTTTGATTGGCATGGAATTAAAAAAAGAAATTTTGATTGGCGAATTATCAAGCGCCCCCCGAGTTGCCTTGCCGACAATTGCAGCAATTGGTGGGGTAATTTTTCCAGCATTAATTTTTTGCTATTTTAACTGGCATTTAAGTGATAATTTACGCGGATTTGCAATTCCAACCGCCACTGATATCGCCTTTGCTTACGGTATAGTTTGTTTATTTGGCAAAAAAATTTCTAATTCTTTAAAAGTATTTTTAGTAACTTTAGCAGTTTTGGATGATTTAATTGCTATTTTAATTATCGCTATTTTTTATACTGAGAATTTAAGAATCTTCTATTTAATACTGGCAATTGCTCCGCTGGCAACATTATTTTTGCTAAATTTTAAGCGCTGTCAAAAAATTATTTTTTATTTATTTGCCGGAATTATTTTATGGCTCTGCATTTTGCAATCCGGAATACACGCAACAATTGCTGGCGTAATATGCGGACTCTTTATCCCGCTTAAACTAGATAATTCTTCACTAAAAGAACATATTTATCATCATGGAGATTCAACCTTAGAAACTACCGCCAAAAAACTTGCTCCAATCGTTAATTATTTAATTCTACCAATATTTGCCTTCGCTAATTCCGGAGTAAAAATTAATTTTTCGACAGATATTTTATTAGAGCCGGTATTTTTAGGCGTTGCCTGCGGATTATTTTTTGGCAAGCAATTTGGTGTCATGTTATTTAGCTTTTTAGCCATAAAATCAAAAATCTGCCAACTGCCAAGAAATTCCTCCTGGTTCGAATTTTACGGCATCGCAATCTTTACCGGCATCGGATTCACTATGAGCCTATTTATCTCAATACTTGCCTTTAGCAATAATCACCAAATTTTTGATCAGATAAAAATTGCCGTACTTGCCGGATCGGTGATTTCAATAATTTATGGTGTATTTATTACCTATTTAGCTGAATGTAAAAAACCTAAATAACTATCCTATTTCAAATGACTAATTCTCAAAATGATCAAACGCTGCAAGTTAATAGAATAATAAGAGGCCTATTAAAATCAGATCCTCAATCAATATTAAATGAGCAAGAATTACAATTATTAAAGACGATTTTATTAATAAAAAAATCTCAAAGGAAATCTATTGCAAGCCTGTCTTTGTTACTACCGACAAATACTGATATCGTATCATTTCAAAGCAAGAAAGATGCTAATTTGGCTTACAAACAAACCTTAAAAACCTTGCAACAATTAGACAGAAAAGGATATTTAAATAAAACGATATTTATTTCATCTTATTTTTTGACCTATTTATTTGCTAGTGGCTTTAGCTTTGCAATCTTTAATCAATCAGCTAAAGAATTACCTAAAATCATCCAATCTCTTGATAATAATCCAAATATCAATAAAGCAATTGCGGCTATGGCTTCATTTGCAGTTATGGTTTCAAATGTTATTTTTGCCAAGATAGCAACTGAAAATATCTTAAGAGAAATCTTAAAAAAAGATAATTTCTCATCATTATCTCATCTTCTTTATATATTCTGTCTATCATTTATTGTTTTAAACTCAGTAGCGGTAGATGCGGCTTTTCCATTTGATGCTAAAGATGAAATTTATCAAACCTTATTTGGTTTAAGCAAAAATCAAAATGATTTTAGCCATAAATTATTTTATATTGTTGGTTGTCTGCAAACAGCGGCAAGTGCCGTGGTGCTTGAATTAATGTATAGTAAATTTTTTATTGAAATCTTTGAAGATGTCAGCCTGGCCACAATTAAAAAACTGCCCAATCAAACTATCAATTTTATTAAAGAAAATAAAGGACTTGCCTTAATTAATACAGCTTTAATTGGAATTGCCGGTTTTGGATTTTATGCATTTTTGGATAATTCACGGGATATTTACCGGCGACATTTTACTTTTTTATCTAATGATGGGGCAATATTAACCAGCACCTTACTAGCAATTGCCGGCCAAACGCCAATAACATTTGTTTCAATGGCAAGCTTTGGCAAATTTGTCTGCGATTTAGTTACCAGGGATAATAATCATAATTATCAACTACAACTAGATCAAGCTTTGCCATCTTTAAATGATCAGCAGCAAATTTTGCAATCTAGTAAATTGGCAAAAATTATTATGATTTCAACAACCTTATCAATCTTGATTAATTCCTTAGGCAATGGATTATTAGCAATGTCAGATTCATCATCTAAAGCGGCAAATCTTTTTCGTTTTTTAAGCTCTTTCATGGTATGTTTTTGTATCTTTAGCCAAGGATTAATTGAAGAAAAACTTCAAAAAAGTAAAATTATTAAATCTTTATTACAAACCACTAACAGCAATGATTTGATGCAGGAATCTCAAAAGCAAGAATCCCCAAAATCAGAGCTACAAAAACCCCATTCCTTAATTCAATTAATTTCAAAGAATCATAATAACGCTAAAAACGCCTCACCGTAGTTTTTAAGTTTTGCCTCACCAACCCCGCTTATTTTTAGCATTTCAGCTGGGGTTTTTGGACGATATTTGATCATTTCATGAAATATTATATATGGCGGGAGTTTTTCAGCTTTGGAGATTTCTAATCTTTTGGCTTTTAATTTATTAAATAACTCTTTTTCATCTTTGGTTTTTAATTCAAAACGGTCTTTGATTTGGTATTTTTCTTGGCCCAATTCTTTTACTGCCGGTTCTTTAATTGCTTTTTTCCTTGGTATATATTCAGATAATCTCAGTGAGTTTTTTAGGCGCAAAAATTGATGGCCTAATCTAGTGCTTTCAATACCACCCTGGCCAGCCATAACAACCTTTAGAAGATCGATTGCTACTAATTGTCTAAAAATACTTTGCCACTGGAATTTATCATATTCTTTACCGATGCCAAAGGTGCTGATTTTGTCATGGTTAAAATTTTGCATTCTTTGATCAGTATTACCAAGCAACACATCAATTAAATAAGTTACGCCAAATCTTTGGCCAGTTCTGTAAACGCAAGAAATTGCTTTTTGAGCAGCAATCATACCATCAAAAGTTGTTGGTGGGTTAAGGCAAATATCGCAGTTATTGCAAGGGCTACAATCATCACCGAAATATCTAAGCAAAATTTGTCTGCGACAAGTTGATGCTTCACATAATCCAAGTAAGGAGCTTAGTTTTTGCCTTTCAATTCTTTTTTGATTTTCATCAGCATTTGAGCTTTCGATAAAACTTCTTTGCATCGCAACATCACTTAAACCATAAGACATCCAGGCGCTTGCCGCCAAGCCATCTCGCCCCGCTCTTCCAGTTTCTTGATAATAAGCTTCAATATTTTTTGGAATATTAAGATGAGCAACAAATCTCACATCCGGCTTGTCAATTCCCATGCCAAAAGCAATGGTTGCAACCATGATGATATTATCTTCAGTTAAAAATTTTTCTAAATTATTTTTTCTTTCATGATTACTCATCCCGGCATGATAGGCAAAAACTTTAAATCCCTCTTCTTTTAGCCAAATTGTGGTTTCTTCAGTTTTTTTTCGCGAAATACAATAGATAATCCCGCTATCATTTTGATGATTTTCTTTGATAAATTCGAGGAGCTGCTTTTTGCTATTTTTAGCCGGACAAATAGTATAAAAAATATTGGGGCGATCAAAACTGGAAGTAAAAATTTTAGCACCCTTAAGTTTAAGACGCTCAATAATATCCTTACGAGTTGGAATATCGGCAGTTGCAGTTAAAGCAAGGCGCGGCACTTCAGGAAATTTATCAGCTAAAATATCAAGCTCGGTATAAACCGGCCTAAAATCATGCCCCCACTGCGAAACGCAATGGGCCTCATCAATTGCAAATAAAGAAATCTTGACCTCTAACAACAAACTCAAAAAATCCGCCATCAACAAACGCTCCGGCGCCACATAAAGCAAATCAAGCTCTTGGCTTTTAATCAAATTTTTAATTTCAAAAATCTGACTGGCATTCATACTGGAATTAATCGCCGCTGCCCTCACCCCTTCTTGCTTTAAAGCACTAACCTGATCCTGCATCAAAGCAATCAAAGGCGAAATCACCACCGCCATCCCCTTAAGACATAAAGCTGGAATCTGGTAACAAAGCGACTTACCACCACCAGTTGGCATCAACACCAGCGCATTTTTAGCAGCAATAACATTATTTATCACCTCTTCTTGATGACCACGAAATTGATCATAACCAAAGACATGCTTTAAAATATATGATGGTGAAGAATTTTTTTTCATTTGCTTATATATCTCTTAAACTATCGTGGTTTTGGCTTTTTTTTGATAAAATCACTAAAACCATCAAAGACGGAATTGATAATATTATTGAAAATAAAAAGAAATTAATCCAGCCAAATGTAGCGGCAACCATCCCGGCAGATGAAGAAAATAGGCTGCGCCCTAGACTTGCCAGCGACATTAGTAAGGAATATTGGGTGGCACTAAACATGATATTACATAGGCTGCTTAAATAGGTAACCAGCACCGCATCACCGATACCACCACTAAAATTTTCCATAAACATTACCGCATAAAGGCTACTTGGATTATAGCCAATAATTGCTTGATAGCAAAAACCTAAATTAGAAGTCATTTGCATTAAAAGCGCGATCCATAACGCTTTATTGCTGCCAATTTTCTTAATTATATGAGCACCAATATAAGCGCCAATTAAAGTAGCAAATAGACCGTAGGTTTTAACAATTGAGGCGATTTCAACTTTAGAGAATTTTAAATCAAGCAGGAAGGACATAGTTAGGCTACCAGCAAAAGCATCGCTTAATTTAAAACAGATGATAAAAATTATGATGAGATACCATTTGGGACGCTTTACTAAATCTTTGAGCGGAGCAAGAACTGCGCCCTTAAACCAGCAAGCAAAATTATAAGTTTTGCTGACCCAATTTTTTCTAGTATCATCAGCAAATAAAATAGTGATAGTCCCAACTGACATCAGGGCTGCCATTACCAAATAAACAATCCTCCAACTAACCAAACTGGATAAAATCAAAGCGCCGGCAGTGCTGATAATAATTGCAATTCGGTAGCCATAAATATAAAAAGAGGCAGCAAAACCCTGATCTTCTTTAGCAATCAGCTCTATTCGATAGGCATCGATTACTAAATCCTGACTGGCAGAAGAAAAGGCCACCAGAAATGCAAAAATTGCAATAAGAGTCACACTATGGCTATTTGCAAAAATACCAATTGCGGAAATAAAAATTGCCAGTAAGAATTGCGTAAAAATCATCCATGACCTTCTTTGACCAAATTTCTTGGTAAGATAAAATAGACCAAAAGAATCAATTACCGGCGCAAAAAGCAATTTACAATTATAAGGGATAGTAACTAAGGAGAACAATCCAATGGTTTTTAAATTAACCTCATATTCAAATAGCAGCGCTTGCAAGGTTGACATCACTAAAGATAAAGGCAATCCCGAAGAAAAACCAAGAAAAAAAATGATTACAAAATTTTTGACCCGAGCTTTTTTGCTTATTTGTATTTCCATATTTAAGTCTATTTTACCGATTTTTAAGAATAGCTACTTGAGTTTTTTATAAAATCAGCTAATTATTATAAAGACAATCTTCTTTTATCAATTAAATTAATTAAAAATGTCAGATCATAAAAATCCTGATTTACTATATGGCACTACTATTATTTCAGTAAGAAAAAATGGCGAGGTAGTAATTGCCGGTGACGGGCAGGTAACTTTTGGTAATGCGGTTTTAAAATCAAATGCTAAAAAAGTAAGAAAATTAGGTGATGGCTCAATTATTACTGGTTTTGCCGGCGCAACTGCCGATGCTTTTACTTTATTTGAAAGGTTGGAAGCTAAACTTGATCAATATCCAAATCAATTAACCAGAGCTTGCGTTGAACTTGCCAAAGATTGGCGTACCGATAAATATTTGCGCAGACTCGAAGCGATGATGATTGTGGCCGACCGCGATGTTTCACTGGTTTTAACTGGTAATGGTGATGTGGTAGAGCCTGAAAATGGTATCATCGGTATTGGCTCTGGTGGAAATTTTGCTTTAGCTGCAGCCCGGGCTTTAATTGATATTGAAAAAATAAGCGCTAAAGAAATTGCTGAAAAATCAATCAAAATTGCTGCTGATTTATGTATCTACACCAATAATAACCTAACCATCGAAAGCCTTAAAACCAATGACAAATAATTTAAGAAATTTTCTTCTGCTAGCTATTTTAATTAGCGCTTTATTTTGGCAAAATGCCTATGCTCAGATCAGTTTTAATATCAAAAATGAAGATACTCCTAAAACCAAAATCTTATTTCTTGGCTTTGATTCTGCCAATTACAGTTTAAAAACTGACATTAGCGAAATTACTGAAGTAATAAAACGCAATCTTGACACTACTGATTTATTTGAAATTATCAAACATAGCGGAACATTATCAACCGGTCCTTCAAATCAAAATAATAAAGATAAAAAACCAGCTAATCATATTGCAAGTGAAGGATCTGGGGAGCAAGATTTAGCAACTGAAACTTTGCCGGATTTTGCCAAATATCAAAAACTTGGTATTGGTGCAATTTTAATTGCTGATTTTGGCTATGGCCCAAATGGCAATCTTGAAATTAAAGTCAGGATGTGGGATGTGCTTGATGAAAGGCAGTTATTTGGCAAATATTACTCGGCCTCCAAAGATAATTACAAAAAAATGGCTAATTTAATTTCGGATGAAATTTTTAAGTCAATCACCGGTGAAAAAATCGGCCATTTTAATTCTAAAATTCTTTATGTGGCAGAAAGTGGCAGCGTGTTAAAAAGAATTAAAAAAATTATATCTATTGATTTTGATGGCTCACAAAGAAGAGTTTTAACTGATGGCAGAGACCTAGTATTAACTCCGATTTTTTCTAAAAAAAATGATGAGATATTGTTGTTACGCTATAAAAATAATCGCCCACAAGTTACCGCTCTTAATTTAGACAGTTTGAGATTTAAAAGAATTGGTGGCTTTGAAGGCACTACTTACGCTGCAAATATTCATCCCATTGATCCAAATATTGTCTTAGTTTCAGCAATTCAAAATGGCAATAGTGATATTTATGAGGTTAATTTAACTCAAAATAGCGCCAAAAAATTAACTAAAAATCCCGGAATTGATACTACCCCATATTATTCGCCAGATGGGCGTTATATAGTTTTTGTCTCTGATCGCGATGGCGCTCAAAAGCTTTATTTGATGGACTCCGAAGGTGGATCAGTTAGAAAAATTAGCTATAATTCTGGCTCCTACTCAAAACCAGTCTGGTCACCAGATGGCAAATTAATTGCTTTTACCAAGCAGCTTAATGGTCGCTTTTATATCGGCTTAATGTCGCCAAATGGCCGCAATGAAAAATTAATCACCAGCGGTTATTTAGTTGAAGGCGCTAGATGGTCACCAAATGGCCGCTATTTAATTTATTCAAGAAAACAGGGGCCTTATGGCAAGGAAAGCATTCCAAGACTTTATGTAATCGATATTGTAACCGGCTATGAAAGACAAATGCCAACCCCTGAAAATGAAGGGGCAACTGATCCTGATTGGACATTAAAATATTAAATTATGGATATAAATACCGAGATTAATTTGATTTCAGTTGGGTTATTAATACTGGTCTCTGCCCTAATTTCATGCTTTGAAACTTCAATTACCGCCGCTTCACGTGCTAAAATTCATCGCCTTAAAAATGAAGGTAATAAAAGAGCAAAAACTCTGGAATTATTGCTTTTGGATCGCGAAAAAGTTATCGGTACCATGCTGCTTTGCAATAATGCCGTCAATATTTTAGCTTCAGCGATCACCACCAGCTTCTTAATAAAAATTTTTGGCGATATCGGTTTAGTATATGCAACTTTTAGCATGACTTTCATTACCATAATTTTTGCTGAAATTGCCCCTAAAACTCTTGCCCTCAAAGCCCCGGATCAAATTGCATTATTTTTTGCACCAACTATTAATATTTTGGTAAAAATATTTTTTCCAATTACTAATTTTACTCAAAAAATTATTGGCGGCACTTTAGGATTTTTCTTTAAATCTCATCAAAAATCATCACATATGGAATTGGAAGAAATCCGCGATACTGTTGATCTCAAGCATAAAGAAGGGGCAATCTTTAAATATGATAAGGAGATGATTGATGGGGTTTTAGATTTATCCGATATTGAGATTAGCGAAATTATGATTCATCGCAAAGATATCGTAGCACTTAATTTTGATTTACCAATTGAGGAATTGGTTAAAAAAGCGCTTGAGCTTAATTACACCCGCATTGCTTTATGGCAACAAAATGAAGAAAATATTGTTGCAATTTTAAATATTAAAAAATTACTTAAATCTCTTTATCAATATCAGGGCGATATTAGTAAATTTGATCTCGGATCAGTTTATAGCGAGCCTTGGTTTGTCCCTGCCAATAATACTCTCAAAGCGCAGCTTTTTGCTTTTAGAAAAAATAAAAAAAGATTGGCTTTAGTGGTTGATGAATATGGTAGTTTACAAGGGCTAATCACTTTGGAAGATATTTTAGAAGAAATAGTTGGTGAAATTAAAGAACAAGACGACAATAATGATCTAAAAATTACCAAAATCAGCGATAATTGTTATGAAATTGCCGCTAAAATGCTGATCAGAGATATTAATAAAAATCTTAATTGGAATCTTAAGGAAGATGATAATAGCTATAATTTAACAGGGCTAATTATCTCTGAAACCGGCACTATTCCAAAATTAAAAGATAGCATTAATATCGATAATTATAATTTCCAGATTACCAAGAAAAGTGGCAATAATATTATTTTGGTAAAAATTAAAAAAATAAATTAATAAATAAAATGACTGTAAAAATAATTGATGGCAAAAAAATTGCTATGGAACTCAAAACTGAAATCGCCAAGCAGGTTGAAGAAATCAAAGCAAAATATTTTATTACCCCCTCTTTAGCGGTAATATTGGTTGGTAATGATCCTGCAAGCGAAGTTTATGTCAGCAATAAAGAAAGAGCTGCGCATTATGTGGGCATGAATTCTATTCAATATAAGCTGGCAGCCAATACCTCACAAGATGAATTAATTGCTAAAATTGAAGAGTTAAATAATGATCCTAAAATTCATGGTATTTTAGTACAATTACCACTACCAAAACATATTAACGCCACCAAAATAATTCATACCATCAATTATCAAAAAGATGTTGATGGTTTTAATGTTATCAATGTTGGAAAATTATCAATTGGTGAAGTTGACGGTAAGGATGGCGCCATCATTCCTTGCACCCCGATGGGCTGTATACATTTAATTAAATCAGCAATTGGAAAGGATCTATCCGGATTAAAGACCTTGGTAATTGGCACCTCAAACATAGTTGGCAGGCCCTTAGCGCGATTATTAATGCTGGAAAACTGCACCGTAACCATTGCTAATCGTAAAACTAAAGATTTAAAGGCTGAATGCTTACAATCTGATATTATTATTTCTGCTACCGGTGTTGTAGGATTAGTTAAAGCCGATATGGTAAAAAAAGATGCAGTAATTATTGACGTTGGAATTAATCGTATTAATCTTGAAGGTGGCAAAACCAAATTAGTTGGCGATGTTGACTTTGACAATCTAAAAGATAAAGTTTTAGCAATTACACCGGTTCCTGGCGGGGTTGGCCCGATGACAATCGCTTATTTGTTAAAAAACACTTTGGAAGCTTGTTTAAAAACCTGCTCATAATAATTTCTAAAAATTTAAAATAAAAATATGGCTAGTAATAATGAAGAAGTAATGCATTTGATTAATCAAGCAAGAGCAGAAGCTAGAAGGGAGAGTTTTAAAAATACCTTAGTTAAAAATTCTAAATTAATTATTGCTTTAATTTTATTATCCGTATTTTTGCTTAGCGGTTTTTTTATTTTTACCTCTTACCAGGATAGTAAAAAAGAAAAATTTTCTGAAAAACTTCATCAAGCCCTGATTTATCAAGAAAAAGGCGAGATGAAAAAAGTCGAGGAAATTTTACAGGATATTTACCATTCAAATTCGGCCCCAAGCGGCGTAAAATCAATCGCCTCAATCAGATTAGCAGCAATTTTAATGGAAGATGATCAAAAGCCTGAAGCGGTTAAAATTTATCAAGAAATCAATAATAATAAAAATTATGATCAATATATTAGGGAATTAGCCGGGTTATTAGAGATTAAAACCCTAATTGCAATTGATGATAAATCCAAGCAAAAAGAAACCTTAGAAATAATCAATAAAATTGAGTCTAAAGCAACTCCACTTAAATATTATATCAGCGAACAAAAAGGAATTTTTGCAATGAAACAAGGCGATCTTGAAGGCGCTAACAAAATTTTTGAATCAATTGCCAAAAATCCTGAAAGTTCAGAGCCGCTGAAAAAAAGATCAGGCGAGATGTTAAAAATTATTGCTTCTAAGTAAAAAAATGTAAATTCTCTGGAAAGGAGCTCATAAGACGATGCGGCAATTTAGAGCCGCAAACCAAAAAAGAACCATTGTAAGAAGGGGCCTTATTGACCTCTTGTTAATAGTTGGATCATATTGATAGTTATAAAAAACCTCAACTTGATTCAAGCCTAAGGAAGGGGTCAATAGAGCCATTCCTGCACATAAATTACACGAATTACACACATACTTAATTACAAAAAAAGAATATGATATTAGATAAAAAATCCTCAATTTCCAAAGCAGCAATTATATTTCTAGTCCTTATTTTTAGCAGCTGCGCTGATAATAAAAAATCCTACGATCATCAAAAGGCCATTTCGATCTTCATCGATAATAGCCAGCTACAAATTGATAAATCGCTATCAAAAACCACCATTACAATTCCAGCCCAAAAAAACAGCCAATATTGGTATGGGTTTAGGTCTGATAAAAATCAGGAAATCGATAATTTTTTACTTGAGATTAAAAATTTAAAAAAACCAGGCAAATTATATTCAACCTATAATTCTTCCCTTGATCACCGCCTGATTTTTTCACCGGTAATTATTGATGATAGAAGCTATTTTCTTAACTCCAGGGGCTTGCTTAGCGCCTTTGATTTAAAAACTCAAAAAGTAATTTGGCAAACAAGAATTTTTCCACTCAAAATTTTTAAAAATTATCAAAATCCAAAAATCAGCTATAATGATGGTAAAATTTTTGCCATTGCCGGATCTAATAGAGTGGTAGCAGTAAATCGTGAAAATGGCGAAATTATCTGGTCTAAAGATATTTCTTCAATTGCAATTTCAACTCCAATTTCTGATTTTAAATCAGTTTTCTTTACTACTAATGACAATAAATTATATGCTTTAGATGCAAATAATGGCGAAATAAAATGGGTACATTTTGGAATTTCAAAAAATACCGCAATTCTTGGCGCTGCCAATCCGGTCTTTTATAAAAATACCGTAATCGCCTCTTACTCATCTGGTGAAATTTATGCAATTAACAAAGAAACCGGGCAAAGCGTCTGGTCACAAGATTTAAATCTTAATAAACTCACTAATTCAGATTTTTATTTAAATGATATTGACGCCACTCCAATAATTAAAAATAATATAATTTATACCATCGGCAATGGTGGCTTAATGATGGCAATCAATCTTGATCGCGGCAATGTTATCTGGAAAAAAGAACTGGCCTCGATCTCTGACTTTTGGGTTGGAGGAGATTTTATCTATCTAATTAATAATGATAATAAATTAATCGCGCTTTATACCAAAACCGGCGGCATTAAATGGTTTACTCAATTACCAAATTTAGTAAAAACTGATAAGCCAGAAAGTAAAATAATTTACAGCGGCATCGTCATGGCCGGAGATAAATTAATTATTACCGACACTGCTGGAAAATTATTATTTGCCTCCCCATTTGATGGTAAATTAGAAGGCGAAATCAAATTAGATCAAAAAACCTATCAAAATGCAGTAATCGTAAATTCCAGAATTTACCTAAATACCGTTGGTGGCTATAATATGAATTTAATTGAAATCTCAGAATCCAAAGCTAAAAAATTTGAGTTAAATATTTTTAATTAATTTAATTGTACCCTGCCTTTAGATATTAAAATAAATCCAACTATAGCTGCTAAAGCTGGCAGCAGCCAAAGTAAATAGGTTTTATAACTTAAATTTGAAGAAGCAATAATTTCATCACCGAATTCGCCTGCTAATTCTGATTTTATTTGTTTGTCACTTTTATGTTCGAGGATTTTTTGTCTGATTATTTGCCGTAATTGATAGGCGAATTCGCTGTTTGAGCTGTCGATGGTTTGAGCTTCGCATACCAGGCATTTGACTTCGGTGAATAAATTGAAGGCTCGCTTTTCGTCATCATCATTACTTAATCTTTGCTCTGGGGCTAAGGCTAATGATTGAAGGCAAAAAAATGAGGATAACATTAGGGCTGCTAATAAGCGCAGTTTCATAAATTATTCAAATTGATATTGCCAGTAAAAATTTCTTTATGGCAACCGGTCATAATTATTGGCGAATCAGGGCTTGACCATTTTATATGCAGATCGCCAGCTTTGAAGCGAATAGTGGTTTCCTTTTTATTGATGAGATTATTTTTTATTGCTATTGCCGCAACTGCGCAGGCACCGCTACCACAAGAAAGAGTTTCACCTACCCCTCTTTCAAAGACCCTGACCGTAATTAAATCATCATTAATAATTCTAGCAAATTCAATATTGGTTCTTGAGATAAAAAGCGGGTTGGATTCAATTTTTTTGCCAAGATCAGAAAAATCCTGATCGCTGATATCATAATTTAGAAAGGTTAGCGCATGAGGATTGCCGATATTTACCAAATAGAAGCGATGATTGTCAAAAATAACATTATCAGTAGCAATATTTTTATTAATTGGAATTTCTGACCATAAAAATTTAGGATAACCCATTGCCACTGAAATTAAATTACCATTTTTATGACATTCTAAAATACCGGCATCGGTTTTGATTTTAACTTGTGACTGGTTTTTTTCTGCAATTAATAAGCCAGCCACACATCTGGTGGCATTACCGCAAGTTGGCGATTTTGAGCCATCATTATTATAAATTTCGATGTAACAATCAGCTTCCTGTTTTTGATCATTAAGGATTATGATCAGCTGATCACAACCGATATTTTTGCGATCCGAAAGCCTGATTACGTCATTTATTTTAAGCTCGATATTTTTTTGACGCTGATCGATAATGATAAAATCATTGCCGATGGCATTCATTTTTAGGAAGGAGAATTTAGTATTGGTCATATAGCTTTACATTATATTTCTGGATTGCCGGGTCGCTTTGCTCCTGGCGAATGACGAAAGTCTTGAGTTCGTTATTACGAGGAGCCGTAGGCGAGGCGGCAATCCAGTTTTAAATTTATATATTAGCCTTTGCCGCCGCCAATCTTGCAATTGGTACTCGGTAAGGAGAGCAAGATACGTAATCTAAGCCGGCCTTATGGAAAAAATAGATGGAATTTGGGTTGCCGCCATGTTCACCGCAAATGCCTAATTTTAGGTTTTTGCGGGTCGCCTTGCCTTTGGCAACTGCAATTTCAATTAACTGGCCTACCCCATCAACATCTAATTCGGCAAAGGGATCTTTTTTAAAGATTCCGGCATTTTGATAATGACCTAAAAATCCAGCAGAATCATCGCGAGAAAGGCCAAAGGTGGTTTGAGTTAAATCATTGGTACCAAAACTAAAAAATTCGGCCTCACTAGCAATTTCATCAGCCATTAAAGCGGCACGCGGTAGTTCAATCATAGTACCAATTAGATAATTTAGCTTAATTTTTTGTTTAGCCTCGACTTCCAATTCAACTTTGATAATTAATTTTTTTAGAATTTCGATTTCTTTTTTAGTTGCAACTAAAGGAATCATTATTTCTAGCAATACATCTTGATTATATTGTTTTTTTACTTCAGAGGCCGCTTCAAAAATTGCCCGAGCCTGCATTTCGTAAATTTCAGGATAAGAAATACCAAGCCTGCAGCCACGATGACCAAGCATTGGGTTTTCTTCTTTTAATTGAGCATTTCTTCTTTTGACATAATCAATTTCTACCCCAAGCTGATTGGCAACTTCGATAATTTCCTGATCTTTATGCGGCAAAAATTCATGCAATGGCGGGTCAAGTAAGCGAATTGTTACCGGTAGGCCGGCCATGATTTTGAAGATTTGGAAAAAATCCCGCTCTTGCATCGGCAATAATTTAGCCAGAGCTTTTTTGCGACCCTCAAGATCTTCAGCTAAAATCATTTCGCGAACTGAAATAATTCTATCTTCATTAAAAAACATATGTTCGGTACGGCATAATCCGATGCCTTCAGCGCCAAAATCACGGGCAGTTTGACAATCAAGAGCGGTTTCGGCATTGGCTCTAATTTTAAGCTTTCTAAAACCATCAGCCCAGCCCATCAAAAGTTTAAAATCATCAGATAAATTGGGTTTTAAAGTTGGCACCTCGCCTAAAATTACATCGCCATTTGAGCCATTAATGGTAATGACATCGCCTTCTTTTACTATTATGCCATCTTGGGTAGTAAAAAATTTCGCATTATGATCAATTTGGATAAAAGAAGCGCCACTTACGCAAGGCTTGCCCATACCTCTGGCAACAACTGCAGCGTGGGAAGTCATGCCACCTCTGGCAGTTAAAATTCCTTCAGAAACATGCATTCCTTTAATATCTTCAGGGCTGGTTTCAAGCCGCACTAATATTACTTTTTTACTTTCAGATTTTTTTTCAGCATCCTGACTTGAAAAAACTACCATCCCGCAAGCAGCACCAGGAGAAGCTGGAAGCGCATTGCCGATAATTTTAACTTTTGCTTTCGGATCAAGAGTTGGGTGTAATAATTGATCTAAACTTTCAGGATCAATTCTTCTAATTGCTTCTTTTTTATCAATCAAACCTTCCTTAACCATATCAACGGCAATTTTTACTGCCGCATGAGCAGTTCTTTTGCCATTTCTGGTTTGCAGCATCCATAATTTGTTATTTTGCACTGTAAATTCGATATCTTGCATATCCTTATAATGCAATTCGAGCTTTTGATAGATATTTACTAACTCAGCAAAAATTTTTGGCATCGATTCTTCCATCGAAATCAGATCAGAGCCTGATTGTTTTTTGCCATTAATGGTTATTGATTGTGGGGTTCTAATACCAGCAACTACATCTTCACCTTGAGCATTAATTAAATATTCACCATATAATTCCTTATTGCCATTAGAAGGATTGCGGCTAAAAGCAACACCAGTAGCTGAAGTTTCGCCCATATTACCAAATACCATCGATTGAATATTAACTGCGGTGCCCCATGCGCTTGGAATATTATTTAACTCACGGTAAGTGATGGCGCGCTCATTCATCCATGAAAAAAATACTGCTGAAATTGCACCCCAAAGCTGTTCTTTAGCATCTTGAGGAAAATCTTTTTTGGTTTCTTCTTTAATTTTTTGTTTAAATAATTCAACGATTCCTTCTAAAGCTTCAACACTTAATTCAGTGTCGGTAACCACTCCAAGTTCCTGCTTTTTTTCATCCATTATTACTTCAAAATTATAATGATCAAAACCAAGCACTACATCACTATACATTTGAATAAAGCGGCGATAAGAATCAAAAGCAAAACGGCGATTACCGCTTTTATTTGCAAGTCCAATTACGGTTTTGTCATTTAAGCCTAAATTTAAAACCGTATCCATCATCCCAGGCATTGAAGCCCTGGAGCCTGATCTTACTGAAAAGAGTAATGGATTATCAATATCGCCGAATTTAGCACCGATTATTTTTTCAATTGCTGCAATTGAATTTTCAATTTCAAGATTGAGAGAGGATGGAAATTGCTGATTATTTTGATAATAAAAATCACAAACTTCAGTAGTAATTGTAAAGCCTGGAGGCACCGGTAACCCCATCTTGCACATCTCAGCAAGATTAGCACCCTTACCACCAAGTAAATTCTTCATTGACGAATCGCCTTCAGCCTTACCATCGCCGAAACTATAAACATACTTGTCAGTCATTTTTTTTAAGTGAAATAATTATTATAAATTATGATCTCAGCCTGAAAGGGGTCTATTGACCCCTTCCGGGCGCAAAAAACATAAATAACACCGAGATTTTGCATTTAAAGAACTCTTTTTAAACAATAATCAACAATTGTAAGTAGATATTCTTTTGGCTTAGAATCGGGAAATAAATCGAGATTCTTAAATGCTAGTTCTCTGTAAAATAGCGCTTTGGTAATTGAATCTTCAATTGCCTGATATTTTTTAATCAGCGCTAAAATCAGTTCAAAATTATCATAATTTTTATGATTTTCAATCAAGTTATTAGCAAATAAATTCTTGATCAATTCCCGATCTGTTTTACTTGCCTTTTGATAGGCAATGATTATTGGCAAAGTAATTTTAGAATCAAAAAAATCATCACCAATATCTTTTCCTAAAGCTTTTTGACTGGCTGAATAATCTAAAATATCATCGGTAATTTGAAAAATTATCCCCAAATTTTTACCAAATTGCCTTAAGGCGTTAATTTCATCCTGGCTATTATCTGCAATCAAGGCTCCCACTTCGGTTGCCGCTGAAAATAAAATTGCAGTTTTTGAACTGATAATTTCAAAATATTGCTGATGACTGATTTCAATATTACTTGAATTCATTAATTGTAGTACCTCGCCATCGGCCATAGTTGCCGAGGCTTTTGATAATAATTTTAAAACTTCTAAATTACCATCCGCAGTCATCAGTTCAAAAGCAGCAGAAAATAAATAATCGCCAACCAAAATTGCCGCTTTATTATCCCAAATTGCATTAATGGTTTTTTGCGATCTTCTTAAATAGCTATTATCAACCACATCGTCATGAAGCAGAGTTGCGGTGTGAATTAATTCAATTGCCGCTCCTAAATTATAATGACGATTGCCATTTTCATAACCACATAATCTGGCGGCAATAATCAATAAAATTGGCCTAATTCTTTTGCCGCCAGAAGAAATCAAATAATCAGTAACATCAAATATTAATTTTGCCCGATTATCAGTTGAATGTTTGATAATATCATCAATCTTGACCAGATCAGGCTTTAAAATCTCTAATATTTCTGAAAAATTATTATTAAAATTCACTTTTTCCTTTAAGAAATATTATGATCATGAATGGCAAGAATTTTATTGCGACAATCTTCTATTCTAACCACAATATCGTTAATGGTTTTCTTTACCTCATCAGAAATTTCCTTATCGCAATCGCCATTTTTAACGAATTTTATGTAAAGAGTAGTGAGGTGATCAGTATATTTTTCGAGATTTTCAATCATATCCTCAACGATCATAAATTGCTCTTGCGACAAATCTGAAGAACTATCCTCAACCGCAGTGATTAGACGATCGGAAAAATTGTAATATTTGATGATTTGATTATAAAGCTGTTCCTGTTTTGCGGTAGCCATTTGAGAAATTTATTTGAAAAACTAAAATGAAGGTCACATGATATTAGCTCAAAATTACCCATAGCAAGATTAAAAGTCAATTTCTGAATAAATTATCTCATTTTTGGGAAATTTTCTATCGCAACATTATTATCATCTGCGATATTTTTATGAGTATGATGAAGAGTTTGCTTAGGATTAGCATGAAGATCAGTTGAAGGACGTCCATTTTCGTTATTATCATCTTCTCCTTCGTTTTTTTCCTCAATATCCTCCTCTATCTCTTCTTCAAGCCTCTTTTGATTATCACGAAATTTCTTTGCCAAATCATCAATTTGATTATTAAAATTATCAAGATTTAAAACTAATTTACTTAAATCAGCAAAAGAAATTGGCTTTTGATCATCGCCATTTTGCGAAATCAATATTTCAGATTTTTTAGGGTCAATTAATATTTGATATCTAGTTGACGATTGTTCTTGGAAGGTGTAATCAATATGATTGTAACTTAAAATTATTTTACCATTTTCATTTTTTACTGAAAAATCACTAAATATGTCACTACCCCTCATTGGATCTCTACTGCTATATTCAAGATTGGATAAAACATCGCATTTACTTAAAGCGCCAACAATGTTGACAAGACTTTCCTGCATTTGCTTTTGAGCACCAAATATTTTGGCTTTAATTTCAAATTCATCAGCAAATTTTTTAATAAAATTAACAATCTCTTGCCTCTTAGTATCATTTTCAATTACAGGTAAAAGTTGATCCTGAATAATCACTGAACCATCCCGATATTCTATACCAATTAAATTATGAAATTCTTTATTTTTTTGCGCATCAAATTGGCTAAAATATAATCCAAGAGCAAATAAATTGCCGCCAAATAATTGCTCTCTTAAATATCTATCCTCTGCTTTGGAATTTTTCTTGTCATCTAAAGCAACGATTGACTTACCTAGCTCCCATACTATTCCCGCGACCATAAAATGAGTCTGTTCAAAATTCTGCTTTTCTGACTCATTTTCAGCTTTGACTTTTAACGCCAAATCTCTGAGATTTTCATTTGGAGTTAATGGAATTTTGCTAAAAATTTTAACAATAGCAGGATTTTTGCTGTGATTAGCTAGCTCTCTTACTGATTTTCCAGCGTCATTTTTTTGATGAATAATCGAATCTGCGCCATGTTGCAGCAATAAGGTTGTGGCTTTGATATCGTCATTTAGTACCGCCAAATGCAAAGCATTATTACCGGCTTGGTCTTTAGGAGTAAAATCATATTTATCCTGCTTGATTAAAATTCGAAATACCGAATTGGCAACTTTTGATTTTATCGCTGTTTTTAACAATGAAAAAAACCCTTGAGCAGCAGTTTTAGGCTGCCCATCCTGATCTTCGAACTTATATTCTGGATTTGCCTTTCTAACCATCATGGTAAAGAATCGACTACCTTTTTCTAGCCCATATTCAAGTACAGTTTTATCCTTCTTGTCAGCTAAATAAGGATTGGCACCAGCTTTTAATAAAGCCTCAGCGCTCTTTGGATGATTATGCTCTGCTGCCTTATGGAGTGCAGTCATTTCCTCATTATCCTTGGTATCAATTTTTAAATCACCTTTATTTGCAACCATCATCTTCACAGTTTTCGCTCTTCCATGCTCAGCGGCCAAATGTAATGGTATTTTACCATAATTATTAGCAATATTTGGATTGGCGCCATGTTTTAACAGTAATTCAGCGGCCTGTTTACCAGTGGCAGAAATAATACCGTTTTTTCTTTGCGCTGCAAGATGTAGAGCCGCTTGACCTTCATTATCTTGCAAATCAAGAATTGCAGATTTTTTATCTTGTGGCACCAACTCAATTACTTTAGCCATCAAATCTATTTGACCAGATTTAGTAAGCCTATGAAAAATAGTTTTATTGTCAGCATCTTTATGACTAACAAATAGCGCTTTTTGATCATCCGCCATCAAAGAAAGTAATTTTAGCGCGGTTTTTGGATTGCCATTTTCAAATAGATTATGAAGCGTAACTATAGCTTTATAGTTATTTATGCGTAAACTAGTTGCTCCAGCCTTTAGCAAAATTCCTATCGAAATCATATCTGACTTTTCAAGCGCCTTTGCAAGTGGATTATTGTCGTCCCTGCCATTTAGAGTAGTTTGCAATCTTCCATCAGTATCTTTGCTAAGCAAATTAATTAAACCAGGCAATAAATCCGACCTACCAAGGCCAATGGCCTTACAAATCATACCTTGCGATCCAACCAGGCCAAAACCCTTAAGAATTAAAGCAATATCAGAACTTCTATAAGAGCTAATTAAGCCAATCATTGCATCAAATCGATTTTTATCCTTATATTTATCAGCATAATCAATGGCAAGATTTAAACATTCTGCCACTAACCGTCTATTTTGGTCATCAAGTGTAGTAGTTTTGGGCAGCGCACTAAATTTTTCTCTCATAATTCTTGCATCTTCTTCTTTTTGCTGCAAAGTTGCTATTTGTGATTCTCTTTGCTGAGCTTGCTGCTGTTTTTTTCTAGCCTCCGCCTCTTCTTGTTGTTGCTTCTTTTTTGCCTCTTGCTGTGCTTTTTGCTGCTTAGCCTCTTCTTGCTGCTGTTTTTTTCTTGCTTCTGATTCGGCCTTTTCTTGCTGATGCCGTTTTTGCTGCTCGCTTTTTAATAAAGCGATGATTTTTTTATCTTCAGGTAATTTAGGATTTGCCAGAGGCAATAAATAATTTACAGTTTCATTTGAAATCAGAGGAAATAATTTCATATATTCCTCAGTTTTGGTACTTACTACCATTTGATGAAATAATGTTTTATCACCGATTTTGCTAATCAAAATTGTCGCCTGCTCCGCCGGTGTAATTATTTTTGATAATTGCGATAATGCATTTACAATCATGTCACTATGTCCATATGAGGTAATGAAATCAGTGACGCTGATTAAATAATCTACCAAAATATCTATTTTATCCTGGCCTGATTTACCTTTCGCCACCTCTAGCTTGGAATTTATATTTTTAAGTTGTTGATCTTTTTCTTGCTGACCTCTTCTGGCAATTTCTGCGTCTAATAAAGCTCTGATTTGATTATCAATATTATCTGATTGCGGCAATTGAAAACGATCGGCCAATTTATGCATTAGGCCAACAGACATTTTGGTAATTAATTTTTGCTTTGCAGCATCATCGATAAGCTCAAATATTTTATGCAGCTTTTCTCCAAAAATTGAAGCTTGGTCAGAATTAATCATCAGATCGCGATTATTAGTGCTAAATTTAATTGCACATACCGCAAATGCAACCTCCAGCAATATTTTCTGATCATCGTGACGAGCAGCAAAATCTATTGCCTCATTTAAACAATTTATTAGAGCATTTTTTCTAGGCTCATTACTGAGCTTTATAGCCGCACCCAAAGCTTCTTTAACAGCATTTTCATGTCTTAATTTTGCCAATTCAACAATTTGATTAATTTCATTACACTCTCTTTGCCCTTCCAGATCTATAACCTGCCCATCTTTCTTGGGCTCAATTGAAAGCAATAATTGCCTTAAATCTTGCTTAGAAATGGCAGAAATAAAAAGAATTTGCGAGTTAGGATCTAGGCGATGTAAGATTTTATAAAATAATGTTCTGTCCGACTTTTGCAGCTTGTTTTGATTAAGATCAGGAGCTGATTTACCAACGCCAAAGGCTGATAAAATCTTGCTTGATAATGTTTGATTGGCAGGATCAACCGCTTTTACAACTTCTAGCGGATTATTTCGAAAAGCAAAAACTTCAAATGTCACCTGATCTGAGGATATTTGCGCGGCAATTTCTAAAAGTAGGGTATTATCAAAATGATGATCGATAAAATCAAAAATATTAGATAAACAGGTTTTATATTTTTCAATCTTTTGCGCTCTATTTTGCTCTTTTTTAGCGTCATCAAGATCTAATCTTATTTTTTGAGCTTCTGCGGCCTTTTTAGCTTTAATTTCCTCTTCTTCTTTTTTATTAGCATCAATGCTATTGCTGGAAACTGATTTTTTTGTTGATAAAACAGGTTCAGCTTGAGCTAGCGGCACTTTTTGTTCATCAATATTAGCAATGTCAGAAATATTTTGCTGCTGTGACAATTCTGCATTGATTGACTGCAATATTTTATCGATAGATTGATTAAATTTTCTAAATTCGGTAATGGTAGCAATAACTTTTTCAGTTTTTTCAGATCTGTTATTAACAATGGTAATCTTATCGCTAGGAATTTTATCAAGAAATTTGACAATTAAATTTGTTAGATCCTCGTTAACTTTATCGATTTTTTGATCTTCGCCTGGTAAGCCCATCGCTCGTTGCAAAGCAGAAAGAAGTCCAAGAAGGTCATCTGGCAAATCTCTAAGCCATAAATTATCAAAATCTTCTCCTGAGCTTAACTCATAACTATTATCACCATCGCTAGCGGTAGAATCTGATTCTGAGTTAGATTGGTACAACCGCTCAGGAGTGCTATCTAACCTCGATTTAAAGTCGGCAAGCACGCCCTTAACTTTTCTAAGATAGCCATTATAATTTGTCAAATTTTCAGTCATAAAAATCTATATTTTATTAAAAATGAAGTTAACGCCAGTATTGTATATAAAAAATAATATATTGTCAAATATTATTTGAATATATGTTTGATTTTTTTATAAAATAAGATGGAAAAAATTTGACTAAATTGTCGTAAGCCAGGTTTAAATCATTGTTATCTAAAAAGATGCCAAAACAACTGGCGCCACTTCCTGACATCTTGGCAATAAGACAGCCATTTTGCCTGGAAATTGCTTTTATAATTTCTGTTATTTTGGGAAGTATTGTAATTGCTGGGTCAAATAGATCATTATCACTATTTTTAATTAAGCTCAAAATATCATTTGATCTTAGTATTTTTAGATTATGATCAAAATCTATTTTATCAGCAGTTTTGGCGCTAAATTGCTGATCAAATTTTTGATAAACTTCTTTGCTTGAAAGAGCGATATTTGGATTGATAATTAGAGCCGGCATTGGCTTAAAATTGCTATATTCAACCACTATTTCGCCCCTGCCAGCCAGTAAACAAGCTTGATCTTCAAGAAAAAATGCAATATCAGAGCCAAGCTTTAAGGAAATTTCTTGTAGCTGCTTTTTACTTAAGTCCAAATTATATATTTGATTTAAAGCTTTCATCAGGCTAGCTGAGTCACTTGAGCCCCCACCAAGACCAGATCCAATTGGAATATTTTTAGTTAATTTAATTGCCAGATTTTTTGAAATGCCAAATTGCTGATGAAATAAATCTAAAGTTTTGGTTAGAAGATTATTTTTTGCATCACTGGCCAGATTGACGGCAAATTCCCCATCAAAAGTAAGATCAAAATGATCACTTTTGGTAATTTCTAATTGATCGACTAAATCTAAAAATGCAAATAGAGAGTATAATTCATGATAGCCATCATCTCTGATTGCGGTAATTTTTAAAAATAGATTTACTTTAGCCAGAGCATTTAATTTTAGCATTTAATTGACTAATTTTGGCAAAATTTCTTTTAAAGATGTTGGCTCAATGTTAAAATCTTTTTTAAAGCAATCATCACTTAAAACATTATCAGCCTTTAGCAATATGACTTGATCAGAAGTTAGAATGTTTTTAGTAAAAATCTGTAATATTGAAGCCATTAAACTGGCAACAAAAAATGGAATATTGATTAAGCAAACTTTGCTATAAGTTTTTTTATTTAAACTTTTTTCTAACAATCTAATTAGTTGTCTAAAGGAATAAACCTCATCACCAGCAATCTCATAAATCTTACCCTGATAATGATCGCTATTTAAAGCCTTAAAAATTATCTCCGCTACATCATCAACAAAGATTGGCTGAAATTTGGTTTTACCAGTGCCAATCAAAGGTAAAAAAGGCCAAATTTTTATCATCTTCTTAAAGCGGCCAAAAAAATTATCATCTTTGCCAAAAATAATCGAAGGCCTTAAAATTGTTGCTGATGGAAAATATTTTTGTAAGGCTTTTTCTGCTAATAATTTAGAGTTGGCATAATTGGAATCGCGGGATTTTTCTAATGCCAGAGCTGAATTATAAACAAAATATTTGATTGCCATTTTGCTTGATTTTTCAGCTAAATTTCTAGTTAAATTAACGTGAATTTCTTCAAAAGAATTTTTTCTATTCTCAGCTAAAATTCCAACCAAATTAACTACCCCGTCACTATTTGACAGAATCTGCTCTAATATTTCCTGATTATTATAGTCCCATTCAATTATCGATAAAAAATCAGGACCGGCAATAATTTGCAAATCCTTAGCCGCTTCTTTACTACGAGTCACAATTTTAACCCGCATTTTATTTGCAGTTAATTTTTTAGCTAATACCCCGCCAACAAAGCCAGAGCCGCCAAATATAACGATTGTCTTGATTGTCATTTTAATTTATTTTATTTATAATTTTATTGTCTGATTTTTTGGCTTCAGATTCTTTGAATTTCGCCAAAGTAACGGTTATGGTTTTTAATTTATTTTGCCTAATTAAAGTTAATTTAACCGCTTTATTAATTGGGGTTTTAGCAACAATTCTAGGTAATGCCTTCATATCATTTATATCCTGATCATCAAATTTAATTATGACATCAGCAGGCATTATTCCTGCTTTTTTAGCCGGCCCATCTTCTGCTACATCAGTTACAAAGACTCCCTTTTTCTCAATTTTAAAGCTTTCTGCCATCTCCTGATTAATATCTTGCACCGATAATCCAAGCCAGGCTCTACTGACCTCACCTTGTTCTTTTAATTGCTTAATAATTGATGAGGCAATTGCTGCCGGAGTTGCAAAACCAATGCCAACATTATTTCCCGACGGCGAATAAATAGCGGTACTGACCCCGATTACTTCACCTTTTAAATTAAACATCGGGCCACCGGAATTACCTTGATTAATTGCAGCGTCAGTTTGTAAAAACCCTTCCAATTGATTAAAATTTACATCGCGACTAATTGC
This sequence comes from uncultured Rhizobiaceae bacterium, assembly GCA_964622015.1. Taxonomy (GTDB): domain Bacteria; phylum Pseudomonadota; class Alphaproteobacteria; order Rickettsiales; family UBA1997; genus CAZUPN01. The sequence continues at coordinate 55,593 of CAZUPN010000001.1, forward strand.
CGATATAATGCCAACCGAAACCGATCCTCCAAGACCAAAAGGATTACCAACCACAATTACCCAATCACCAATTCTTGATTTAATTGAATCACCAAAATTAACAAATTTCAAATCTTTAACCGCGCTAATTTTAAGCAAGGCCAAATCAGTCTTTTTATCGACCCCAATAATACGAGCCTTATATCTTGAATCATCAGCAAAAGAAACATTGATTTCCTTAGCCTCGTCAATAACATGAAAATTAGTAACAATATAGCCATCCTTAGAAATTACAAAGCCTGAACCAAGAGAAAGAACTTTTCTCTTTTGTGATAATTGCTGCCCCTCGACGGTTTCCTTAAAATCTTCCAACATTTGATTTTTAGGCAGCAAATCATTTAAAGGACGATTAGAATTACTTAAAGCGGCATTGTCCTGAGCAGTAGAAATATTTACCACCGCCGGCAAAATCTCCTCAACAATATCTGCAAATCCAGCGGTCACAGCCGATTTTGATAGTGAATTTTCTGATTTAGATTTTTCTGCCAAAGCATTTTTTTTAACAGCAAAAGCCTCGCTATAAAAAAGCGAAGCCGATAAGAAGAATAGTAAAAATACCAATTTATACATTTTTTAAAGATTTTTAAATTTTGGTCTTTATATTTTAAAAACACACATTTTGTCTTTTATCATTTTCGAGGGAGGCGGCAATCCATTGACCAGCAATTAAGAGATTCTCACCTCCCTCGAAAATGACAGAAAAGATTATAGTCTTTTAGTCAAAAAATTTTAAAAAATCAAAGAGAATAAATTAAATTATGAATAAAAAAATTATCATTGCCAAGATTATTTCTGCTTTTGGAATTAGAGGCGAGGTAAAAATAATTAGCTATTGTGAGAATCCGTTAGATATAGAAAAATACTCACTTTTTGATCAAAATGGTCAGGAGATTAAATTAAAAATCAGCAATAAGAATAAGACGGTAATTGGCTCAAAAGCTAGCGGTGATGCGATTTTAATTGCAAAAATTACCGGTATTGATGATCGCAGTAACGCTGAAAAAATTCGCGGTAGCGAACTATTTTGTAGCCGCGATAATTTTAAAAAATTATCCGATGATGAATTTTATTATACTGATTTGATTGGACTTAACGTAATTGATGGCCATCAAAAAATTATCGGCAAGGTAATTAATCTCAATGATTTTGGTGCTGGCGGTATGGTTGAAATTGAATTTATTGATCCAAAGTCAATTAGTAGCAATAATTCAAAAGTCGATAAAATCATGAATTTTGCTTTTAAAAATGAGTTTTTTCCAAAAGTTGATCTGCCTGCTGGCATTATTCAATTAATTCTGCCAAAAATGCTGGAGGAATAATGAAATTTAAAGTTTTTACAATTTTTCCGCAACTATTTCCGGGGCCGCTTGCCACTTCAGTTACTGGCAGTGGCTTAAAGAATAATCTTTGGCAAATTGAGACAATTAATATTAGAGATTACGCAATTGATGCCAGAAAAACCGTTGATGACAGCCCTTATGGCGGTGGAGCGGGAATGGTTTTAAAGCCTGATATTATTGCTAGCGCTATTGCTGCAAATATTGATTTTGACTCTAAGCAAAAAACTAAAATTATTTATCTTTCACCAAAAGGAGAATTATTTAACCAAAAAATTGCCAAAAGTTTAAGCAAGGAATCTGAAGTAGCGCTAATTTGTGGCCGCTTTGAAGGAATTGATCAAAGGATAATTGAAAAATATCAAATGCAGGAAATTTCAATTGGTGATTATGTTTTATCGGGTGGCGAATTGGCTGCTTACGTGGTTATTGATGCCGTAATTAGAAATATCGCTGGAGTAATTGGCGATAGCGAATCTTTAATTGAAGAAAGTTTTGGCGATCAAACTGAAGATCAAAACTCCGCCTATGATTTTTTATTAGAATATCCCCATTATACTAAACCTTATGAGTTCTTCAACCTAAAGGTTCCAGAAATTTTAATCTCCGGCAATCACCAAAAAATTAACCAATGGCGCCTTGAACAAGCAATTAAAATCACCAAGGAAAGGCGTCCGGATTTATATCAAAAATATCTTAATTATGCAAAAAATAAATCATATTTTTTCTAATAATTACCGAATTTACTACGAAGATACCGACTCAGGTGGCGTTGTCTATTACGCTAATTATTTAAAATTTTTTGAAAGAACGCGTAGTGATTTTTTAAGAAGTAAAAATATTATTCAGTCTGAGCTAGTAAATCTTGCAAAAATTATTTTTGTGGTTAGAAAATGTGAGATTGAATATATTGCGCCAGCCAAGCTTGATGATTTAATCACGGTAATAATTGAAGCCATTAATATTCGCGGCCCCTTTATTATGATGAAACAAAAAATATTAAAAGATCAAAAACTAATTTCTACTCTGGATATTACTTTAGTTACAATCAATAGCCTTAGTTTTAAACCGGCAAGAATTCCTTCTAAAATCAGTAAATTAATTAATTAAATGTTAGATAATATAACCAGCAATATCACTAAAATCATTGATCGCGTTAAGGGCAAAAAATTTATCAGCGAAGATGATTTAAATCAAACTTTACGCGAAATCAGGATCGCTTTACTTGAGGCTGACGTTTCGCTACCAATTGCTAAAGAATTTATTGAAAAAGTAAAAGCAGAAGCGGTTGGCCAGCAAGTAATCAAAAGTATTACTGCCGGACAGATGATTGTAAAAATCGTCCATGATAAATTAGTAAGCTTGCTTGGCGATGAAAAAAGTGAAATCAATTTAAATGCTAAACCACCAATTATCATCATGGCAGTTGGTTTACAAGGCGCCGGTAAAACCACCAATATGGCTAAATTAGCATTAAGATTAAAAACTAAAAATCATAAAAGGGTTTTACTAGTTTCGCTTGATACATACCGCCCGGCAGCTCAGGAGCAATTATCAATTTTAGCAGATAAAATTACAGTTGATTGCCTGGAAATCATCCCTAATCAAAAACCAATCGAGATCACTAAAAGAGCAATTAATCAGGCAGGAGAAATGGGTTATGAGGTGGTAATTCTTGATACCGCTGGTCGAACCCATGTTGATGAAGAGATGATGCAGGAATTAAGCGAAATTAAGACGATCTCCAACCCGTCAGAAATATTATTAGTGATCGATGCTTTAATCGGGCAAGATGCAATCAATGTCGCCAAAAATTTTAATGAACGCCTTACATTAAGCGGCATAATTTTAACCAGACTCGATGGCGACAGCAGGGGTGGCGCTGCCCTAACCATGAAAGCTGCAACCAATTGCCCAATTAAATTTATCGGCGTTGGCGAAAAATTAGAAGATTTAGAAGAATTCAACCCCGATCGTATCGCCTCAAGAATCATCGGCATGGGCGATGTGTTATCGCTAGTTGAAAAAGCCCAGGAACTTTTCAATCAGGAAGAAGTCGAAAAAGCGACCAAGAAAATGGAAAAAGGCAAATTCGATTTTAATGATTTATTATCACAATTACGCAATATGAAAAAAATGGGCGGCCTAAGCACAGTCCTCAACTTACTACCCGGCGCCTCTAAAATCAAAGAACATCTAAGCAACTTCAATCATATGGAAAAAGAAGTAATAATGCAGGAAGCTTTAATCCTTTCCATGACCAAAAAAGAACGTCAAAACCCTGACAGCCTAAACACTTCGCGCAAAATTCGCATTGCTAAAGGCTCAGGTAGCACTATCCAGCAAGTAAATCGTCTGCTAAAAAAATACAAGCAAATGCAAAAAATGATTAAAAAATTTGGCAAGATTGATAAGGAAGCAATTAAAAAGATGATTAATGAAGAGAAGTTTGGCGGGATTTAATTCCGGGCCCTTCAGTTATCTTCTGGATTGCCACGTCGCTCTACAGGCTCCTCGAGAGTGACAGACTCAAGACTTTCGTCTTAGCCAATTTCAATCTTAGAAAAATCTGCAACTCGACCAAATAAATCCCTAACTTTTGCTAGTAAAATCAGGCGATGCTTTCTGGCTTCATGATTAGGGTCATTGATTTGTACATTTTCAAAGAAATTAGCAATTGGCTCTTGTAGAGTAGCCAGCAAATTAAAGGCTGGATCGAATTCTGATTTTTTGATTAATTTTTTATAATTAAATTTAATTTTCCTAATCGCCAAATAAAGGTCTCTTTCATGGATATTTTTTGGCTTTAGCAGAATTTTTTTGCCACTATAGATTTTATCATCCTGTTTCTCGGCAATTGCTACGATGTTAGCTGATCTTTTATATAATTCGATAATTTTTTGATTGTCTTTATTTTTAACAAAATTATCTAAGAATCTGGCTTTATTGGTTATTTTTAAAATGTCACAATATTTATCTTTAGAAATTGGCGCCAATAGATAATCATCAATAACTGCATTAATAATATCGGGGCGTAAATTTTCGCTTTCTTTTAGATAAACCCGGAGTCTTTCAATAAAAAATTTTTCAATTTCAATAATTAAAAGATTTTTTTGCTGCCCAAGATTTTTGGTACCTAAATATTCTTTAATTAATTTGATCTGATATAAATTTAATGATTTTTCAATCATAATTTTAATTGCCATCGAAATATTATTAGCAAGGATAATTCTAATAATTCCAAGCGCTGATCTTCTAAGACCGTAAGGATCTTTGGAACTGGTTGGCTTTTGACCAATTAAAAACATGCCGGTAATATTATCAATTTTTTCAGATAATGATAATACGATGCCAAGGGGCGTTATCGGTAAATCGCTATTTGGACCAGTTGGTAGATAATGCTCAGCAATTGCAGTTGCAACTTGCTGATCTTCAGCTTGTTTTAGGGCATAATAGCTGCCAATTTTTCCCTGTAATTCCGGAAATTCCATTACCGCTTTGGTCAGAAGATCACTTTTTGCAAGACTTGCAGCCCTTGAAACCAAAGGTAAGTCGGCGTGAGGTATCCAAAGCGCAGTTAATTTAGCAATATCTGCTAAACGCTTAATTTTATCAAAAACTGAACCCAGGGCTTTATGAAAAACAATATTTTTTAGCTCATCAAGCCTTGAAATTAAAGGAATTCTTAGATCTTCATGAATAAAAAATTCTGCATCGCTTAATCTTGCTGCTACTACTTTTTGATTATCAATAGCAATTTTTAAGCGGTTATTTTGATTAATGATAGCATTTGAAATGAAGATAAATTTGGATGCTAACTGACCGGAATCCAGAGATTTTAGACAAAAATATTTTTGATTTAATTTCATGGTTAAAATCAAAATCTCAGATGGTAAATTAAGAAATTTTTGATCAATATCGCCAATTAAAGCGGTGGGATTTTCACAAAGACCGCAAACTTCATCAATTAAACCAGATTCAAGATTATCAATTGTTGCTAGATTTAGTGATTTAGTGATTTCTGCAATTTGCTTAATGATTGTTTTTTTCCTTTCTTCCTGATCAATAATTACAAAATTTTTACTTAAAATTTCTTGATATTGCTCAGCATTTTCAACCTTAATTGCTTCTAAATTATATAAAAAATTACCATAGGTAAAATTGTTAGATTTTTGACCAGCAAATTCAAATGCAATTATTTCTGAGCCAAATAAACAAAGAATATTTCTAATTGGCCTGATCCATTTTGGCTGAACAAAAGTACCATCCTTAGTTGCTACATCCCATCTCATTAATTTTGGCCAAACAGTAACCATTTTGGTTAAAATTATCTCTATTGAGGCGGCAATTAAATTTTTGGTTGCAATTGCTTGCGACTTACTGAGATAGCAATAACATGAAGCGCCATTATGCTCGACAATTTCTAAATCTTCTTTTTTAGCAAGCTTAACTGATTTTAAAAACCCCTCTATTGCCTTGGGATTAGCGTCAATTTTAGGGCCGATTTTGCTGGTTGATGGTAAAATTTGCAAAGCTTTTAAACCTTCAACATATAAGGTCAAACGCCGAGGCGCCACCCATGATTTGATTTTATCAGAATCAAATTCGATATTATTTTTGGTAAAAATCTCAGCGCTAAATTTTGCCAAATGAAACGCCGCATCCTTTTGCATTGATGCCGGAATCTCCTCGCTTAAAATTTCCAGTAAAAAAGAAGTCATATTTTGGTTGAAATAAAAATTGCTAATTTAGAAAAACATTTAATTACTGCCGTTAGTGGCTGATAATAGGAAATATCGGTAGCATTATGGTCATAGCCGATATCGCGATGCTCAATCTCCTGATTACGAAATTTATTGATTTTTTCTAGTAATAGATCGGTTGTTTCTAGCCTTTCTTGATCATTTGAAGCAGCTTTTTTGATATCTTCTAATTCGCTAATTTGTTTTTGATAATGCTCATCAATTATCTCTTCAACTGCTACCGTACAAGCCATCGCCGCCCTCTTATCTATAATTGCCGTTAAAAAACCGAGTCCAAAGCCGGCAATTTTCCATATTGGCTGCATTAAGGTCGGACGAATTTTTTGCCGGGTAATTTCCTGATTAAAATAATCAAAATGCTCATCTTCTTGCAATTTCATATGCTCAATTAGCGCTAAAGTCTCAGCATCTTCTTTCTTCAAAGCTTTCTTTAATTTAAGCGCTGCAATCTGGCCCTTATAGATTACTTGCGCCCCATATTCTCCGGCATGATCAACCCTGATTATTGAAGATATTTTATTATCAAAATTCATAAAAAATTTTCTTAATGTCTATTTCTGGATTGCCGCATCGGCTTCGCCTCCTCACGAGTGACAAATTTAAAACCTCGTTATTCTCGAGAAGCCCCTAAAGCAAAGCGGCAATCCAGTTTAATAACCAGCACAATAAACTCTACACATTAAACCTAAAATGAAAAACATCTCCATCTTGCACAATATAGTCTTTTCCTTCAAGTCTTAATTTACCAGCTAATTTTGCGCCCTCTTCTCCTTTTAGATTAACATAATCAGCGTAAGAAATGGTCTCGGCGCGAATAAAGCCTTTTTCAAAATCGGTATGAATAACTCCGGCAGCTTTTGGCGCGCTAAATCCTTTATCTAATGTCCAAGCATGACATTCTTTGGGGCCCACAGTAAAAAAAGTAATGAGATTTAGTAATTGATAGGAATTTCTGATAATTTGTGATAATCCAGTTTCTTTTAGGCCAACTGATTGCAGATATTCATTTTTTTCAGCTTCAGTTTCAAGCGAAGAAACTTCTGACTCAATTTGAGCACATATTTTTAGTGACTGATATTTATTTTGCTTACAATATTCTTCAACTTTGGCCGAATAAGCATTACCAGTTATTTCATGCTCTTTTAAATTGCAAACAAAAAGCTGGGGCTTAGAAGTAATTAATTGTAAATTTTTAAGAATCTTAGCCTCATCACTGTCTTTGATTTCAACATTTTTGGCTAATTTACCAGCCGCTAATAATGATATCACTCTTTTAGTAATTTCTAAAATAGCCGCCGCTTCTTTGTCAGTTTTTGCTTTCTTTTCAAGCCCTCCTAGCCTTTTTTCTAAACTTTCTAAATCAGCTAAAATTAGCTCAATTTGAATTAATTCAATATCACGAATTGGATCAACCTCACCTTCCACATGGGTAATATTTTCATCTTCAAAACATCTAATCACATTAATAATTGCATCAGTTTCGCGAATATGAGACAAAAATTGATTGCCAAGCCCCTCACCTTTACTTGCCCCCTTAACCAATCCCGCTATATCCACAAACTCAATTTGAGCTGCAATAATAGTAGCCGATCCTGCAATTTGAGTCAATTTTTGCAATCTCTCATCTGGTACATTAACCTTACCAAGATTGGGCTCGATGGTACAAAAGGGGTAATTAGCCGCCTCAGCTGCTGAAGTTTGAGTTAGGGCATTAAACAAGGTTGACTTTCCAACATTTGGCAAGCCAACAATTCCGCATTTTAAAGACATTTAAGAAAAATAATTAGATTAGATTGAATTTTTTGACAGCTATAAAAAGCCAGTTTAATATGACTTCTTTTAAAAAGTAATAAATTTTTACTAACCATCGATTATCCTGTTGCCAGTAGAGGGTGTAGCAGATTGAATTCTAGGTTTTGGCGATGGAGCAACTAGAACAAATTTTTCAGCCAAATGTTTTATGATTTCTTTATTTGACAAAGAAAGCTGTCTAGATTTTTCTGGATCGACTCTTTGTAATAATCTTGTTATTTGTGAATTTTTGATATCATCAAAAGCAAAGGAACCTTGCTTCCAAATTGTTTCTATCACATCATCAACTAAAAATCTAACTAGGCTATCCTGACCAGCCCTATGATGTTTACCTATAAGAAAAGAATTAAATTTTGGTCTATTCACTATCTTTTGTTTTAACTTTATTGCCGTAGTAAAAAGCTCTAGATCAGCCGGATCAACTTCGGGAGAAGTTACCATGATCTCTTCTAAGCCATATTTGGAATTCATTGCCAATACCAATAAATCATCTACCTGCCTTACTCCGATTCGTTCTTGTGGAGGATTAAGATAAGTAGATTTTAGTATAAGGGTTTTTAAATTTGTAAGCCTATCTAATAAAGCCATAAAGCTATCAAATTTGCTTCTAAATAACACGCCGCCTCCAATTTCAAGCGTTGTTAAACCTGAAAGCTTAGATAAAGCTTCAACAAAAATTGTTAATGCATGCGAATCTGTGGGGCAGTTAATTCTAAGCGTTTTTAGCGTAGTAAATTCTGATAATTGCAGAAAAAATATCTTTGATATTCCAGTTGCAATGTAAGTTTGAGCAAAATCAGCTTCCCCGCAGGCTAAAATCTCAGACAGAACTAAATGTAGCTCGTCAGCTAATTGTTTAAATTTATCTGCCGGCAATTCATATCCAGATTCTGGCTTTTCAAAACTAGAAACAAGATTTGTTATATCAAATAAAACTCTATCTAGTTTACGTTTTTTCTCTTCATTCATTAATAATTTATCTTCTTTAATTAACAATATGGGTAAAATCTAAGCTTGGTCAAACAATATAATATACACAACCCCAAATTTAAACCTTTATTTATTTTATGCACCAAATAAAATCGCAATTAAATTTAATATTTAATCAAATTATGACTAAAAAAAATATTTTCTGGTTTCGACAAGACCTACGTTTAGAAGATAATCTTGGCCTATATGAGGCAGCAGAAAATGGCCAAGTAATGGCCATTTATATCTTTGACGAAGATGACAAAAAAGATTTTAAAATGGGAGCTGCGAGCCGTTGGTGGCTACATCAATCACTGTCAAAACTAAATCAAAAACTTGATAATAAATTAAACATCTATTGCGGTAATTCTAGGGATATTATTTTAAGATTAGTAAAAGAAAATAATATCGATGGCCTCTATTTAAGTCGCTGCTATGAACCATCGCATCTTAAAGAAGATTCTGAAATAAAATCAGCACTTAAAAATATAGGCAT
>CAZUPN010000002.1:0-7471 GCA_964622015.1 uncultured Rhizobiaceae bacterium
TAAAGCGTTACCGCAATTGTGTGTTTATCGATGGATATCGATAAGTTATGACTCTCGAAATTTAAAGCTCGTGGAGTGTAGTGGTTAACTTAGGTGGGTTTTTATATGGTGCTCAAAATTTATAGCTAAAAAGGTATAAGTTTAACAAAGTAATTTGGGCTCCTTGTTTGTCAATTTTTTATTTAAATGGGTAAATAACATTTATTCATCTAAGTTATTTGATACAATCTGCAAATAGCGATTTAGGCTTTAGCTGTAATATTCTGGGACCGTCCCAAATCAACCTGAATAAAACCACTAATTTCTAACATTTTACTTGCCAATAAACAGCTATTAAGTTACTATTTACCTAGCTTAATAGCGGTTTTATCCCATGTTGTTATTAGATAAAATTAAGAATTATTGATATGTCTTACCAAATAGAAATGATCAGTTTAGAAGAGTTAGTTCCTTCAAATCATATTTACAGGAAATTTGTAGAATTATGGGATTTTACTGACATTTAAAAAGAATTGACAAAAATAGAAATTGAATCAGATCACAAAGGCTTTGGAATTTTCAGATTATTCCTTACTCTACTTCTTCAATTCACAGAAGATTTAAGCGATAGAGAATTGGAAACCAGCAGGTTATCCAAGATCTTTAACATCTTAAAAGATCAATTAAAAGCTAAAGGCTGCATGAGTGAAGTATTCACCTTTATTGATGCATCTCATCTAATATTTAAAGCAACGCTTTGCAAAGAAGGAATAATTGCGTCTAAAAGACACAAATATCAGCAAAAATCACAAAGAAATTAACCAAGAAAACAAAATATTGCGAAAAATTAATCAAAAATCAGTAAATTTTTAATAGGGTTTTATAAAATTATATTTTGATATCAAAAATAAGTTAGGGAATTAGATTTGGGACGGGCCCATTATTTGCAAATTTTGTCAATAATATTAGCAAAAACAAAGAGCAACATGATGATCAAATTATCAAATTTGCTTCTGAGATAAAAACTGATGATAAAAAATTTACAGAGGTTAGAAAGGTGCTGCAAGAAAGAGCATCCAACTTGGTAACCTCTGACCCGCAGCGGGCTAATAAAATCGCTACTTTACTGCTAACAACTTTAGCAAGTACAAAATCCTCCACAGTAGTACAAACTGTATCTTTAGGAACAGGAAATGCACCACCTTTATAATAAAAATCGATTTTTTCTAAGGAATGCAAAACAAAATAAACTTGACTTGCAAAAGATATAAATTACAATTCCCGCCTCTTTTTAGATCGGGCTTTTTGCTTCAACAAATACAAAATTTGCCCTACTAAAATACTGGCAAGATTAGCTAGTTAGAATAACATTTTCAAATCAATTTAAATAATTAAGTAAAATGGCTGGTAAACCAAAAGCTTCAAAATCAAAAAGAAATTCGATTCTTTTTAAGATGGTTAGTACTGCTGCTACCGGATATTTTTATCTGGCACGCAGAAATCCTAAACAAAAGCAAGAAAAAATGCTTTTTCGTAAATTTGACCCGGTGGTTAGAAAACATGTAGAATTTAAAGAACAAAAACTTTCCAGCTAATAATTAATGACCAATATCTCTTCTTTTTCTGCGCAAATTATTGAAGTAGTTGAAAAGGCCGCTATATCTTGCTATGACTGGATTGGCAGGGGTCAAGAAAAACTGGCCGATAAAGCCGCAGTTACTTCGATGAGAAAAACTCTAAATGAAATAGATTTTAGAGGCCGGGTAGTAATTGGTGAAGGCGAGCGCGATAAAGCGCCGATGCTTTATATTGGTGAAAAAGTTGGTAAAAATGATCAGGGGCTTGAGGTTGATATCGCTCTTGATCCTCTTGAAGGAACCACAATTTGCGCTAATGGCGCTGAAAATTCACTGGCAGTAATTGCTTTTGCCAATAAGGGCAGCTTTTTACATGCTCCCGATGTTTATATGAATAAAATCGCAGTGGGGCCAAATTTGCCAAGTGGCATCATTGATCTTGATAATTCTCTTGTGGTTAATCTCACTAATTTGGCCAAGGCCAAAAAATGTGATATTTCTGATTTAACTGCTTTAATTTTAAAAAGAGATCGCCACCAGGAATTAATCGCTAAAGTTCGTGAGACTGGGGCCAAAGTAAAATTGATCAGTGATGGCGATATCGCCGCAGTAATTGCCTGCTCAGATCCTAAAACGAAAATCGATATTTATATGGGAATTGGCGGCGCTCCGGAAGGAGTATTAGCTGCAGCCGCTCTAAGAGTAGTTGGCGGTCAAATGATGGGGCGATTAATTTTTGATGATAGTGAGCCAGAGCAAATAACCAGAGCCAAAGAAATGGGAATCACCGACCTCAAAAAAAAATATAATGGCGAAGAAATGGCCAAAGGTGATGTAATTTTTGCTTGCGCTGGTGTTACTGATGGTTATATGCTAGAAGGGGTCAAAAAAATAAATAACAAAGTTATCGTTAATTCTTTAATCATGGATTCTTCTTTGAAAAAAATTTGCAAAATCTTTAGCGAAAATAACATTTAAATATATATACAAATGAGCAATATAAAAGTTTTAGGCCAATATATTAAAGATTTGTCTTTTGAGGTCCCGTCAGCACCGGAAGTTTTTTTACAAGATAATCAAAAACCTGACATTAATCTTTCAATTGACATTGATGCCAAAAAAATCTCCGAAGAAGGAACCTATGAAGTAACTCTAAAAATCTCAGCTGAAGCCAGCTCAGCAGAGCAAAAAGTTTTTATCTGCGAAGCTGCTTATAGTGGAATATTTTTGATCAGCAATATCAATGATGATGAAATAGAGCAAGTATTACTAATCTATTGTCCTAATATTTTATTTCCTTTCATCAGGAGAATAATCACCAATGTTGTAATCGATGGCGGCTTCCCTCCATTAATGGTTGAGCCAATAAACTTCGCCGAATTATATCAAAAAAGGCAAGAATTAGTACAAAACGAAGACATAAACAATAAAGTAGCAAATTAGAAGCTTAACCAAGCCTCAATATTTGCCGTTAAAATTAAAGCCGCTAATTCTTGAAAAAAGATCTCAGTTTCCAACTTATATCTTACCAATTTCCAGGAATTAGCGCTTAAAAGGAGAAATGGCCGAGTGGCTGAAGGCACCTTCCTGCTAAGAAGGTATATGGGTAAAACTGTATCGAGGGTTCGAATCCCTCTTTCTCCGCCATCCGCTTTCGCATACGCTACAGCGCGACTGGCTAGCTCCTTCGCGCTAGGCATCTACCGTCTTATGACCAACAATAAAAAAGTAAATAAAACTAAATTAGCTAAGAATCTGGGAATTGACAGATCTTCTCTTTACTATAAACCAATTTCCATCTAAGGATTTGGCATTAAAGAAAGAAATTGCAGAAATTCTTAAAAATCCATAAAGCCTATGGCCACAAAAGAATTAGCCATTAATTTAGGCATTATGGTAACAGATTACTATTGTCATTATTTCGGATATAGTCAGATTTCCCTCTCTGTTTCTTTGGTTATTGGTAACTTTAATAAATTTGTTAGAGCAATATTTTTGATATATTTTCATAAAATTATCTATGAAAACAAAAACTGAAGTTATAGTATTTATCATGGCTAGGATATGGCTAAAGGTTGTTAAAAAAAGTTCGAATTAAATCAAAAACTCTTGTGGTTAATTTGGCTTAATTCTTAAAAACTATTTCCTAGCATATTGATTTAATTGTGTCTAGAGGGTTGTTATCCGAAACTGGCGTTAAGAAGGTACCTGGTACTTTTTTTAGCACTACCAGGAATTTTGGTGGTAAAAAAGTAACTGGTACCTTTTCAAAATATTGCTATTTATATCTACATATTTATAATCTGCCTCACTTTTAGTAATTTTTTTAATTGTTAAATGAATAAAATAATCGGGCTTAAATATTTTAGATCGCTGGCTTGGATGTTGGTGCTGTGTTTTACAATTGGCTCTAACTTGCTTGCTAATCATAGATTTAACCATGAAATTACTGATTTTTTGCTTGATGGTAGTGGCTATTCGTTTGATAATAATGCTATTGTTATTAATCAGGATTTGGCTAAAAAATCAGAATCTAACCATCATTCAGATCACTCCGATTGCCAATTATGCTTTTCATCGCTAATTCAAAATCAGCTATTATTTTTTAATCTGGCGGTTTTTTCAATTTTCTTCTATGGTTTTTTGGTAATTTTTACTCAAAATTATTACCGTACTAAAAACTATCTAAATTCCTTCAATCTCCTTCGCGCACCTCCTTTCTTTTCTTAAATTAATCATCTTTTTTTACAGAGTTACATTACTTTAAATAATCATTTTTGGTATCGTAACATTTCTGCTATAATTAATAAAAACGGTAAAAAGTAACTATGCTTAACATAATGCGTAAAATAATATTTAATCCCTGCTATGATGTCGCTAATCGCTTAGATCAAGAGGATGCCAAATATTATGGCTCCCTTGGAATAAGTAATTTGGCCGGACTTGATTTAAATGATCAAAATCTGGAAATATATTTAGACTCTATAGCAAAACATCCAATAACATCTCTTAATTTAGCCAATAATATCATTACTAATGAAGGAGCGGCAATATTGGCAAATTTTATAAGAAGCCATAAGGCAACTGAAGTAAGCGGCAAAGCATTTAGAACAAATCAATATCTTTACAAAGTTGGTCATTATGTAGAAATCAGAAATGAACCCAAGATGCTAAGGGTTCTTAAAGAAATTGACTTAAGTCATAATCTAATCACTGACAAAGGAGCTCAAAAGTTATTAGATGCCATAAAGGAGAGTCCTAACATAATAAGCTTGAAACTAAGCAATAATTTCGTAATTAATGAACTTTTAGGAGAAATAAAGGAGGCTTGTTATGATAATATGCGCAAAACTGGTGAGCTTTTTTGCCCAAAACCAAATTCCAATCAAAACACCGCAGCCATGATTCTTGCTACTCCTAATAATAGCTTTGCAGCTACAGAATCTTTAAACTTAGCCAATAAAAAAACTCAATGCACATTGATGTAAACTAGCAATACAAATAAATTTATGAAAAAAAATAATTTTTTACTATTACTGGCAGTAACAACAGCCATTAATTTATCTAAAGCCAATGCTACTAATAATATTGCAGCAAAATCACCTAATAATTCAAAAAGCGATGCCGCAACTCTCAATTATCAGGTTAGCGCCACCAAGCTTGATCACATGCGTAATAAATTACTACCAGGAACCGGCAGTAGTATCTATGCTTTTGATCAAAAAGATTTAGAAAATTTGCCTCAGGGAAAATCTACCCCACTTAATCAGGTTTTATTGCAAGCTCCAGGAGTTAGTCAGGATTCTTATGGTCAAATTCACATACGTGACGATCATGCTAATGTGCAATATCGCATCAATGGCATTATCGTACCGGAGGCAATTAGTGGCTTCGGGCAGGCATTTGATACTCATTTTGCAGATAAAATTAATTTGCTTACCGGCGCCCTGCCGGCTCAATATGGTTATCGAACTGCGGGGGTGGTTGATATTCAAACTAAGAATGGTGCTTTTGAAAATAACGCTATTTCGGAAGTTACAATTGGCAGCCATGCTACCACAGCCCTAAATCAGGAATTTAGCGGCTCTAAAGATAAATTTAATTATTATCTTAATGCTGGTTATTTGGAAAATAATTTAGGGCTTGAGGCTCCAACCTCTGGGCATAATGCTATTCATGATTTTACCCGTCAAGATAAGCAATTTGGCTATTTTTCTTACTTACTTGATTCAACTACTAAACTCAGCCTTATTGTTGCCAATAATAGCAATAACTTTGAGATTCCTAATGTTGTGGGTCAAGAAAAATCCGGCTTCTCATCCACTAATCTTAATCAAAAGCAAGTTGAGTCAAGTAATTATACTATCGCCTCTTTAGTTGGAACCAGTAGCACAGATATTGATTATCAATTAGCAATCTTTAGGCGTTTTAGTAAAGTAAAATATTATCCTGATGTTAATGGTGAATTAATATTTAATGATGTTGCCTCAAAGATTGCCAATCAAGCTGAGGCTAGAGGTTTGCAAAGTGATTTTAGTTATCAGTTAAATGATGCTAATATTTTACGCTCTGGTTTTTCTTTTAGCCAGGAATTGGCAAAAAGCAATCGTTTAGTCTCGGTTTTTGAAGGTAACTCAGAAGAGCATAGTGATGACCCAATTAACCTTGCGGATAATTCAAAAAATAAAGCCAATCTTTATGGAATTTATTTACAAAATGAATGGCAGGCAAGTCAAAAACTTACGGTCAATTATGGTGCACGTTTTGATATTGCCAGAGGTTTAGTTAAGGATCAGCATCTCTCGCCTCGCATTGGCAGCGTTTATAGCCTGACTGAAAAAACTAAAATTCATGCCAGCTATGCTAATTATTTTACTCTACCACCAACTGAATTAGTTAGCTCTAGCAATTTAGGTCAATATAATGGCACTACCAATCAATCCGAGGTACCAACAAATAACAAAATTAAAGCTGAAACCGTTGATTATTATGATTTAGGAATAAGTCATCAATTAACTTCCAGCCTTAATTTAGGATTGGATGGCTATTATAAAAATATTAATAATTTGCTTGATGAGGGACAATTTGGCGAGGCTTTAATTGTGACGCCATTTAATTATCAAAAGGCCAAAATTTATGGTATTGAACTGAGCGCTAATTATCATCAGGATAATCTTTCCAGCTATTTAAATTTTGCTATTCAAAAGGCTAAAGCTACTAAAATTATATCTTCTGATTATCTGTTTGGGCAAGATGAGATTGATTTTGCAAATAATCACTATATCCATCTCGATCATGAGCAATCTTATGTAATCTCCGCCGGTTTGTCATATTTATTTAGACAAACCCATTACAATCTTGATGGAATTCACGGTAGCGGCTTGCGCAGAGGTGACTATAACTCTGAAAAAATGCCCGCTTACACCCAGTTTAATTTTAGCGCTAATCGTGAATTTAATTTGCCAATTATCAAAAAATTTAATGCCCGCTTGGCGATCGTTAATTTATTTGATAAAATTTATCAAATTCATGATGGTAGCGGTATTGGAGTTGGCGCTGCGCAATATGGCCCAAGACGTTCTTATTATTTAACCATTAGCAAATCTTTTTAAATCATGAAAATATTGGCTTGATTTATAATTTTAAAAAATCGATAATGATAATCATTATCATAATAGATCAAAATAACTAATAAAAAGGAATAATATGAAAACTACTGCAGAAGAATTGCCAAATCTTACGAATGAGCATCAATCTCAAATCAGAGTTGATAGAAATCTTAGACGATATTTTAAAAATACTATGATCACCGCCCTTCCGCTTTTTTACGCTTTAGGTCGCGTCTATCTGGTTAAAAGAGATTGCGAGGAAGTTTTCTTTGATGATCAGGAGGTGGTATTTAATGATGGTCATTT
>CAZUPN010000002.1:7481-7742 GCA_964622015.1 uncultured Rhizobiaceae bacterium
GAAAAAGCATTAATTGCAATAATTTCTGCGATTGTTTTTGCTGCTAAATTTTTTCCGTTTAAAACCGAGTTAAATGCCAGTATCGTAAGTGAAGATAATCATTTTGGCAAAATTGGTAAAGCATTATTGTTGCTTGCTGGCACCTTTCCGGCTGCCAATGAAGCCTCATTTTTACTTCCTTATATAAAGGATGAAAATCATCCGGCTACTAACTTTTTTATTGGCACCTCATTAGCTGCAACTCTGGCAATGTTTACCCTA
>CAZUPN010000002.1:7752-28683 GCA_964622015.1 uncultured Rhizobiaceae bacterium
AGCGAGATGGTGATTCTTCTCCTTCTACCATTTATGTTTACCCTAATTCATGGACATGAGTTAGAAGAATTTGCTAAAAATTTGCAGGGAGTTATTTGCCAATTCAGTGCTTTGGATATAATTCCAGCAATTATTGGGCCAGCAGAAATTATGTTTTGCTTGCTTGCGGCTAGCCAAAATTATCAGGCAATTATTGAAAATGACAATATTACCAGAGCATTTGCTGGAATTGGTGGTTTACTCGAAATTGGCATGGTTTTTAATTCAATACGCAGTACAACCGACTTAATTTACAATAAAATCAAGGGATCACAAGAAACTCCATATCAAGAACATCAAGAGGAACAATCTCCTATAAATCAAGAATCGCAATTAACAAAAAATACCACTTGCGCTGCCATAATATGCTCTTCTCTTATTGACGCTTTTACTACGGCTTGTGTCAGTTATAAAGAGGGTATAAAAATACCTTTTTGGAACGTAAAACCTCATAATCTTGTTGTAGCGACAATAGGGGGATTACTTAATTTTATGGTACATACAGCCGAAGGACTTTATTGCGACTCAAATCATCAGGATGAAAAACCAGGAAATGCCATCACAGAAGCCTGCGCTGATGTTTTAAAGGTACGAGCATTATAGCTTCATTTTAAAAACTTAAATAAAATAATAAAAATGTTTAATGCAATATTAGCAACCATTAAATTAGGCGGGTATGTCATGTATCCGCTATTTATACTAGCAATCATCGCCACAATTTTAATTTGTGATAAAATTTTACTGCGTAAAAGACTGGCGATATTACCAAAAACCTTATTGCTATTGGTAGAAACTTATGGCTTTAAATGGCCTGAATTAGAGCAAGAATTACAAAAACTTGATATTGGTAATTATTATCGCCGATTTTTAGAAGTAATCTTAAAAAACCGCCAACATGTTTTATGGTGGCTGGAATCAAGGGCGGCAGATGAAGCGAGATTGATTGAAAAAGAAATTAACTCAGGGCTGTGGATTTTAGAAACCATTATTACTGCCGCCCCCTTACTTGGTTTGCTTGGTACCATTACCGGCATGATGGATGCTTTTAAATTAATCGGCGCTGAAGGCTTGGTTAATCCAAGCGGCATCACTGCTGGAGTTGCTCAGGCATTAATTGCCACCGCTTTTGGCTTGTTAATTGCAATATTGGCGCTTTTTGCCTTTAATTATTTTTCGCATTTACAAAATCAGATTATTGAAGATTTAGAGCGGCTCGGCTCTAAAACTATTGATCATCTACGCCTTGATAATAGCAAGGAAAATCAGCAAAAATGAAAATTAAAAGATTAAGAAAGGCAAATAAAGGTCGCATCGAAATTATTCCGATGATTGATGTAATGTTTTTTTTGCTTGCAACTTTTATGCTAGCCTCAATTTTTATGCAAAAGCTTGATTCGGTGCCAATTAATCTTACTAAGGGAGAAGCTGAAAAAACATTGATTGCCAAGCAAATTACCATCAGTATCGATAGTCACAATCTGATTTATATCAATAAGCAGCCAGTAGCGCTTGAGGCAATTAGCGAGTATCTAAGGCCAATGATTTTAGCTGCCAAAACTAATGTCATCATCATTGCTGCTGATAAAAATTCTCTGCAAGGAACAGTAACTAAAGCGATGTTAAATGCCCGTAAAGCCGGTGCTGAGCATTTTTCAATTATGATTGAAAATAAATGAAATATCCGATTCCAAGCATTATTTTATCATTATTAATCTGGTTTTTTATCATCATTGCTGCTGCTATTTTTTTAAATAATAAACCGCAATTTTTAACTTCATCAATTGACATTGAGGTCAATTTAATTACCAAAGAAAATTCTGATCAAAAAAATCAGAATCAGCTAATAAATAAATTAGCAGCAAAAAAATTAAAACCACCAAATCAGGAATCACCCTCCCCAAATTCACCAAATCAAAATCAGACTAACCAAAAACCATCAATCATCTATCGACCACTGCCCCAAATACCAGATGACCTACGTCAAGAAGCCTTTAGAAGCTACGCCATTGCCCGCTTTTATATCGATTCCAGCGGCGCAATTACAGTAGAATTAATAAAACCCTGCTCCAATCCCAGATTAAATTATCTATTGCTAAAAAGCCTAAAGAAATGGCAATTCACTAATATTCAGCAAGCCTCAATCCAGGATATTAGAGTCGAATTTAAAGTTGAATAATATTAAAGGGTACCAGGTACCTTTTTCTAGCTGATCGACCATTTTTGTTTTAGATAATCAGAAATAGCGGTAATTTCTGAGTTTTTTAATGCTCAATTAAAGACAATCATCTCAGCAATATAGCCTGAATAAAAACAACAATCACCAAAACCAATGCTCTTTTTGTTTAATTTTCATTATTATCCTATTTAAGATTAAAAGACGCCGCAACCATGGTTAATGATTTTATTTTATCTTCCAAAGTTACTGTCAATAATTTTTTGTATTTCTGTTGTAACTCATTTAACATTTACGACTTTATCATTTTTAATATTATCAGATTTTGCAATGAAATCAGATTAGTTACCTCTCCTGATTGTAACATTTTTACCCAGATTGCCATGCGTGGCAATTTTATGACCAGCTGATCTTGTAACTTTAGTACCATGCTTTTTAATTGATCTGACGCCTCTTTTTTGTATATCTCTAAGGGTGCGATAAGTTTTGCTAGCCATTTTTTCGGTTGAACCCCAATTAGGACTCATAAGTGGGCCGCCAACTAAACTTATGGCAAGCTCTTGAATATGATCTAAAAATTTGGCAAAAATAAACATTAATAAGGCTGCTTTAAACAAACTGATAGTTTTTTGTTCTAAATTTTTAGAAGCAAGGGCTGGCAGACCGATGCCAATGTGAGAAAAACTATTGAGAGTTTTGATTTCTACCAAATTAAAAATACAATATACGCTATTAATTTTAGCTTTTTGATTGCAGTGAATCTCTTTGGGAGCATTTCTGCCATCACCGCTAAAAGTGACATCGCCAACTATTACTGAATCAAAAATCGTCACTAAAAGCCCAAGATAAGCAAATAATATCATTGGCTGCAATATCAATCCCAGAAGTTGCCGGTACCAATTATCAAAAACTGCTTTGGTTTTTTCAAATAAAGACAGGGTAATAGTCAGGGGCGAAATATAAATTAACAAGGTAATTCCAATTGAAGAAATCAGGAAAATATGAATTGCTCTTATAACTACAAATATCAAGAAAAAAGCAAAAACTAATATCGCAACTAAAAATACGATACCAGCCCCACCAGTTAAAAACCCAGCTAAAATCATCATCATAAGATTAGGAACCGAAACTTCAGGCGCAAAACCAATAGCGCGAGAAATTTTACAATCAAGAATATCCCAAATTCTTAAATATTCTTTAGAAGGCGGATAAGCAAAATTAGCCGGATTAGTATCTTTTATATCCTTATAATTAAATTTGGGAAATTGACAGCCATCTTGCCTGACTGGATCTTTATTGCCTTGATCAATGGTCATGACAATTTCAGAAAGTAAATTTGAGGTTTTAGTTACCCCATCCATAAAAATTGATTGCCAACCATCTCCGCTAGCAAAATATACCACTAAGGCAATTTTAATGATAAAGGGAATTAATTTTTTTTGCTTAACCTCGCCTAAACCAAGCAAAAGGCAGCCACCAAAAAACATGATTGCCAATACCAAAGACATCTTAACCACCGATTGAAACCGATTTTGCAAATTAACAAAAAAGGATTCACTAGCGATAATTTCTCCTTCCTTATATTGATAACCACTTAAGCAAACCCCTTCTTTACTTGGCTTTTCTTTTGAATCAAGACAGGCAGTGTCAGTTGCCCTATTAACCATTAGATTTTCTATTGTTTCTTTAAAACACTGAATAATTGGCGCTGAGAAATTATGACCTCCAATTGGCAGTAATCCAAAATCATGAATATAGCTATTTTGAGAATCACCTTTAAGATCCTTGCAAGATTTTGAGACGAATTTACCGCTTAAGTGATTATGCTCTGAAATATAAGGAACCAGAGGTATTTTAACGCAGTGATTCATATATTGACAAAAATTCTTTCTTGCCCCCGTCTCAGGATCAGAATCTTCTATTTCACTGCCGCCACCAATGGTATGATTATAAGGACAAAGCGAGTAAGTTTTAGCACAAATATAATTGCTGGTAATTTTTGCTTTATAGGCTTCAAAATGAACTCCATTAATTGCGCAAGTTTTGCCAATTCTGCAAAAAGACCAATTATTACTAAAAAGAGCCGGCTGATATTCAATACAAATAGTATTTTGACTTCTTTGTTTACAGCAATTATAAGCCGCCCTCACCTCATCTTGATCAGAACCTCCAAGTAAAAACCGATTACAAGCATAATTTGAGGCAAGGCCGGGACCTCTCATATAATATCTTTGCTTACCTTGATGATAGCCAAGAATTAAGTCTCTTTGTCTATCATCCCAGCTCTTAGGTAAAGCACAAGCATCACTACCATTATCCTCATATTCCTTACCACCATAAATATATTCGCGGTAATATTGGTTAGTGATTTTCTTTTCCTTATTACGAAATCTACATGAATCATTTTCCGTAAATAAATCAACCAAACATTTGGCATAAGAATTATTTTTATGCTCAAAAATATCAATATATAGACCTCGGCCCCACAAAAGCTCACCTTTACTATCTTTAATTGGACGACCTTCATTATCAATCTGGCTCCATACCTGCCAATCATGACCACAAATTCTGGCCTTTTTATAGACTTGACTAGCAATCCCATAAGTAACTCCAAATGCCATATTCTGAGTAGTAGCCTGTAATGCAGCTCCCGCAATAAGAGAAAGACCAAAGGTTGGTATCGCCGCCGCATAAGACAAACCAGAGGCAGCCGCTGCAGCACTGCTGGTAGAAGCGATACAAACCGGATTAGTAAGATCGAGATAAAAATCATGGCCAAAAAAACCAAGCTCCTCGCTTTTACATTGTCTATTTTCACTATCCCATGTCACCGATTTTTTTCCTTCATAGATACCATCACAATTCTCATCGCTAAAACAGCTGGCAAAAGCTTGACTGGCAATCACTGATGATAAAAAAATAACGCAGGATAAGAAAAATAATGATTGACGATAAAACTTAAAAAAGGAGTAATCAATTCTAGCTGCAATATCTGTCTTTTTAACGATTTTTTTATTAGTAAAAAATCTCAAACACATAATAAATCTATAAGCCAATTGATTAAAAAAGGGATTATGCTGACACCATCAAGCTCAAAAAAACAGAAATTTTAATTAAAAAAGATTGTCAATACAGTCTAATAACAATTTTATTATGACTTACATTTAATTACTATTGAATTTTTAATAAATTTTACAATATTATTAAATACTGAGATGATTACCGCAAAGAGCAACTTGAATATTTAATGAGCAGAATTGAAATCTTAACAGGCTAGTAATGATTAGTTATAATCGAAGAATTGGAGAGCAATAAAGAAAATTCTGCTTGGGGCCACCACCACGTAAACCCGACGTGTGTATATGTCTTGATTGGTTACATTATTTTTATAACGTATACACCCCAAACAGCAATTGACCAACTGATAGTAACCTAGATCAATCTTGGAGCTAATATTAAGTTTAGTATTTTTAGCCGTCAAGAAGTTTTATTAATTTTTTTTAAAATAATTTTTGGCTGATGAAATTTGGCTAAAATACGGTCTTTAAAATAAACATTTGTTACCGATACGGATTTTAGCAGTTTAGAAACTATTTTCAGAGATTATAAAAAAAATGATTAACGTAAAAATACGTTTTTTAGACCAAGCTATTTTTGGATTTTGCTATCGTTATTAATCTGATAAAAATTCAGATATTCATATTTGATTAAAAAGGCAAAAGGATTATTGCCAGAAAGATCACGCACGTCGAAACCTTCAAAATTTTTAATCTTGGTTATGATATAAATTGCAATTGGAGCAAAGATAATCTCAATTATTGATTTTAGTAGCATTACCTGACATATTAAAATTATTACATCCTTAAAATTATAATCTGCAAATATGATGTTATATGATATTAGTAGCATCGTAAAGTTTGCTGTAAAAACGTATATAAATAATCTTAACCATTCTTTTAAAAACGACACTTCATGAACTAGCCTTTTATTTTGATATCTGCTATAAAGAAACACAAATAAAAATTCAGCGATATTTTCAGCAAATAGACCAGCTAGGCCACTTTTAATAAAGATGGGAATTAGAATTTTATAAGAAATTATTACTTCTGGATTATGGCTATTTGAAGACCAAGTTAAAAAATTAGCGCAAAAATTATAGATAACAAATTGAATTATTGTTATATTATTAATCCATACCAACTGCCTTGCACTTTGCTTGCCATAACAATTGACGGCTACCGCCAATATTAGTAAGTTTATAGGAAATGTAATACCAGATAATGTAGTTGATAAATGGAAAATATCTATCCTCTTATTCACAAACAAGATACATTCTATCTGTAATATTACGAAGAGTGCCACTGCGAGTGGATAAAACTTAAATATAAATCCATCGGGACGACAGTACTTATCGGGATTTTTAAATTCATTAACCATGATTAAAATAAGGGTTAAGATTGTTATTCTTGGTTAATATCTGGAATTGCTGCTTTTTTATAAAATTCAAACACTTCATGCCGATTTTAATTATCAATTACTTTTTTAGCTCCGTTATTAATTTATTATCAAACTGGCGGAGGTTCAGATATTCATATTGAATTAAAAAGGCAAATGGATTATTACCAGAAAAATCATATACATCAAAATTCTCCAATTTCTTAAGCTTAGTGATTGCATAAAGAGCAATTGGTGAGAGAAATAATTCGATAACAGTTTTTACGAATAATGCACCACAAACCAAAGTAATAATTTCCTCAATAGCGTAGTTAAAGAAAATTCCGCTATATGCTACCGATAACATTGCAAAATTTGCTATAAAACTATACCTAAACAGGACAAAATAATCTTGTAAATAAGATGTCTTGATGGATTTTGTTAACACGTTGTTTTTGTACCTGCTATAAAGAAAAGTAAATAAAAAATCAGCAACATTTTCCCCTAGAATCCCAAATAGACTGCCCTTAGCAAATAAAGGAATAATAATTTGATATGAGTTAATTATCGCTAAATCATGGCTGCCGCTTGACCATTTTAAGGCATTAGCTGATAAGCTATAAATAACAAATTGAATGGCAACTATGTTATTAATCCATATCAATTGCCTAGCGCTTTGCTTTCCATAGCAGTTTGTTACTATTGCAATAATTAAAAAATTTATGGTAAGCGTTATACTGGATACCGTGGTGGTTATATAAAAAATTGTTATTTGCTTATTAACAAACATAATAGCCTCAATTCTTAGAGCTATGAAAAGTGCTACCAGTAAAGGGTAAAACTTGAATATATATTTATCTGGATGAATTTTTAACTTATCGGCCATATGTTCTTTATTTTACCAAATGACTTATATTTTGTTTTAATTTATTAAAAACACGCTGGACGCAACTTACTCTTGGCTTAATTGTATCTTTCATCATAAACTCAATCATATTGTCAAATTTATTATAAGTCCCGTCATATATTCCTATTGAGCCAGATTCTCTGGGACCGCCTACATTTAAGACCGAGATATGATTTTTCTTTAACCAAGAAGAAAATTTTTCATTAACCTCTCCATCATTAGACAAGTCAACAATAAAAAGCGGCTTTCCAAGAGATTGCGCATATTCTATAGTAAGCTTTGTACCATCAATTATCTCAAGTGGTAACTTGGGCACAAAAACTAGCGTTCCATCAGAGGATTGGATATTTTTTTGTGTTCTTTGTGCAACGTCTTCTGATTCAGTTTCAATCAGGCAGTATTTTTCTTCTATAGCCCCGTCTTCTGCAATCCTATTTTTGGGACACCATCCACCGTGTTTTATTCCTCTTTTTATCGCTATATCAAGAGCAGCACGATCAGAACCTGTTTGACCGCCAGAAATAATTTCTTTAAGCATAATAAAAACTTTCTATTAATAAATTTTTATGATAATCAAATTGTTCCTCTAAAATATCTTTCTACCAATTCTCCAATTGTAGAAGCTGGTATTTTTAAAACTTTAGCGATTTTAAAATAATTGGTAATTTGAGTGTCATGCTTGCCTTTCTCAAGATTGTTAAGAAACCTTATATCATTAGAAGTTTGATTTGATAATTCTTGTAGAGTTATTTTATTTTTCTTACGGTAAACAAAAATTAGGCTAGCCAGTTCTTGCAGCATTTTGTTTTGTAACAATTCTTCCAACAATTCTTTTTTTGGCATATATAGTTTACTTAGCCACTTTCAAATAAGGAGGTAATGAGTCGTAATCCATGGAAGATTTATAAATGTCGGTATCGTTATTTATATTATTATTCTCTTTTAGTTTTAAAGGTTTTGTCAGTTTTTTAATTTGCAACTGAACAACATCAGATGATTTGCAAGTCTGGAAAAAAGTTGCAAGTTCAAAAATACTTTGTTTATCAAAATTCATATATTGTTTTGTGAGAATTATTTCAGCAATATCAACTTTCTGCTTTTCGCCATTACTTTTATTAATCATTTTTATCTGCATATTTTCATAGTCTATTTCAATTAATTTATAGTTGCTTGCTATTTGCAATGCATCCAATGCTCCCAAATTATATTGTATTATGTTCCAATCATTATCATTAAAAGATTTTTTATAAAATTGATAATTTGATTTTAGATCATCAATATAAAGCTTGTCCTCAGCCTGACCGTGAGCATTAACAATGAGTCTCGTTGAAAAATAAGGTTTGTGATTATCATGATTTACTTTGATGTTAGGGCAACATAATGAGAATCGAGGAATGGTTTTTAATTTAGACTTTAAATCCAATTTCAATCCCTTAAATATTTTTTTCAATAATTTCATAATCAAAAATAATTTTTAGATTTTATTTAAGTTAAATCATCATTCAAAATCTGCTTTACCGCTAATGCGATAATCTTCGTCTGATTAATATTAAGCTCTACTGATTCTGCATTACCAATAGTTAATAATT
Source organism: uncultured Rhizobiaceae bacterium (assembly GCA_964622015.1). Classification (GTDB taxonomy): domain Bacteria; phylum Pseudomonadota; class Alphaproteobacteria; order Rickettsiales; family UBA1997; genus CAZUPN01. The sequence continues at coordinate 16,895 of CAZUPN010000002.1, forward strand.
TAAATTTATTCTTATCGATTAATTCAACAATTCCTAAATAATATTGGTTCTTATTTTTTAATAACAAATGATTGCCTACATCAATCTTTTCATAAGGCTTAAATATATATTTCATCAATAATTTTGATCCAAAATATTCACAATTAATTTCGCAGGCAAAAGAATTCTGATGAATATATCGGTCACAAAATATTCTTTGAAATTTTGAAATGTCAAAATCGTTTTTTGAATCAAGATATTTTTCTGCATCTTTATATTCAAGAATTGGGATATATTGCCCTACATTAGGACTTCCAAGTAGATCTGCTACGGTAACATTGAAAAAATCTGCAATTAGACAGAGGGCTTTAAAATTTGGATTATAATTACTTTTTTGCTCAGTAATACGCCGCAAAGTTTGATATTCAATACCGATCATTCTTGCAATTTCTGGCAAAGTAATTTTAAGCTCAAACATTTTTTTATAAATATTATAAGCAACGTTATCAAGCCCGTTACTTTGAGGAATGGACTTGGTAGCATTTTGTAGATTATAAGTCATGATCTCTAGTATTTATTTTAATTTAAATCATCGATTTTTTATCCAACATAGTATTATTAAATACTTTTCTTGATGATCTCATAATTATCATCTTTAAAATTATAAACAAGAAAAGATGGTGGCTTTTTTGCTTCAATTAAATGCTCTGTGGTTTTGGCAAATTGTGCACAAGTAGAGGGACAAGAATATATTTTAACACCCTCAATTTCTGATTGATAAAAATTATGCACATGCCCGGTAACGCAAAATTTAATCTTAGATTTATAACGAGTTATAACATCAAACAACTCCTGCCCATTCTCCATAATGTAACGATCCATAATATTTTCAATTTGCGGCTCAATGTTTTTAAGTGGCAAGAAATGATGATGAACTACCAAAATGCAATTATTATATTTCTTTAAGCTATCCTCAAGCTGCAAAAATTCATCATCAGTAATATAGCCACCAGAAGTGTTTTCTTTGAAGGAATTAATAAATACTAGAGTTGCAACATCACTACAAAAAATATTACTCTTTTTAACATTACCGCCAATCAAATATTGGTCAAAATTAGCAGGATTATCATGATTGCCATAAATGGCATAAACATCACAATCAAGCCCACCAAGATATCCCTGTAATCTTTGATAAGATTCTTTCGAACCATCGTCCGACAAATCACCACTTGCAATCACCAGATCGGGATTTTGTCTTTTAATCATCGCTAAAACATCCAGCAAAGTATCGTTGGTATTAATCAAGCCACATAATCTCTGCTTTGGATCTTTATATAAATGAAAGTCAGTGATTTGTATTATTTTCATGAATTAATCAGCTTTGTTTAAAATATCTCATTTATCCATTACAAAAATGTATTAATATGATACAATTTTTTTATTGTCTTCTAATGAATTAGTTTTTATTAGCATTTCTACTTTCCCTAATGCCAACTATTTATTACTTAAAAGTACATATTTAGTTATTAATTACTAAATAGATATGAATTTCATAGAGGCCCTATGATACAACTTGCACCTGAAGTGTTAACTAAAGTTTATCTTTATGTCAGTAAAAAACTATAGCTTGTACCAAATTAAACCAAACATTATTTTAACCAAAATTTAATTTTAAGTATGACTAGCACAAATCAAATACTACTCCCCCATATCACCCACGACCTTCGCAACTATATCAATGGCATCTTTGGCCTAGCAAATATCATCGCCGATAACATCAACTCCTACCAAGCCAAACAAACGAAGATAGGCGCTAAGCTCGACGACAATCTTAAAGAAATATTAGAAATCGCCAATATGCTAGCCCCATATACCGTAGAAGCATTCCATTACCTGGAAGACATGCTTGACGCTACCCAAATCAAAACCGGTAAATTTATCATAGAAAGAATCGAAGATTGTAATTTGAAGGAATTAATTGACCGATTACTGATTTTTAACAAAAGTTTTATCAATAATCATCATGTAACAATTAAAACTAATATTGAAGATAATCTACCCAAACTACCATGCGATATTTTCAGACTAAAGCAACTACTAACTAACCTAATTACCAACGCAGTTAAATATAATAAAAAAGGTGGTAAAGTAAATATTTCCGTCAAATATTTACAAGAACAACGACCAAGCCCCCAACTCTATCTCGAAATCTCTGATTCTGGCATTGGTATGACAAAAACAGAAATCTCAATGGCACTAAATGGTAACGGACAAAAAATCGATAAATCAAACCTCAATCATCCAATTGATTCTCACGGTCTTGGTCTACCAATTGTAAAACAGCTAGTTGATCTAATGAACGGCAAGATGGCGATTGAATCTCAAAAAGGAAAAGGGACAAAAGTTACAATATATTTTACCATACCTAATCTTTCTTACTAAAACTTGCTGGCAAACAAGATTTTTATTAACACTATAAATAAAATACATATGTCAAATGATTCATCTTCAATATCCACTTTAGACATCATAATGAAAACCTCATTACCCCTAGAGTCCAAACCCCACCAAGAAAGAATCCAAGCAATCACTGACATAATTGTTGCCACCGCTAAAGATAAAATCGCTTTTGTAATTCTTTTTGGCCCCTTTGCTCGGGGGGATTGGATCTTAGAAGATTATCCGGGCGTAAATTTGACCTCAGTTACTTTTCGTAAAATTGCGAGCAACTACCATCTTTTAATTGTTACCAAAGCTAAAAGATATGGGGCTAAAAATAGCGCTAATAGATTAAGAAAAAGAATTACCGACGAGATTAACAAAAAGATCAAAGATAAAACCCATCCAACTCATTTAATGATTGAGCCAATTGATTATATTAATTGCGAGACTAATCAAAAAAGATATTTCTTTGCTGATGTTAAGAAAGAGGGAATATTACTTTACAGCTCAAAAGGATTTAAATTATCAAAAAATTTTAGTATGGATTTAAAAGCAAGAATTCAAACTGCCAGAGTTAATTATTGTCATCTGATGAGTAAGGCAAAAGAATTCATCAAATATTGTCACCTTGGTATTGCCAATAATGACTTTCAAGCTGCAGCTTTTAACCTGCATCAAGCAACGGAATTTCTGTATAATTGCATCTTATTAGTTTCAAATGGCTATGAAGCCAGAACCCATGATTTAAAAAAATTAAATAAATTATGCGCCGCTAATTCTAATCAATTTCTGACAATTTTTCCAACTATTTTGTCGCAGGAAAGATTATCATTCTTCTTACTACGAAAAGCCTATAATAAATCAAGATATGATGAGGGATATAAGATTAATAAGGAGCAGCTTGAATATTTGAATAGCCGGGTTGAGAAATTAATGAAAATAGCGATTACAAATTTTAAAGATGTAATTGGTGAGTGCAGCCAAGATGAAATTGCAATTACTGATTTATTTTTGCATCAATAAGGAAGGAAGTATTTATTTAAGCCATTTCTATTGCATCAATAACGTAAGAAATCTTGATAAAGCAATACTCCTCTGATTAAAGCCAGTTTGGTATTAGTGATTTCTGACAAGAATTTTTCCTCAAAAATATTTTGCTATATATAGAGTATTTTATATGAATTTTGGTATAATATCCCCTTTATCTGTTCATTACCGACTTGCGTAAAGTCAGTTATAATATCATCTGCTACTAATTTTTAGTGAATAAAATTCATTTTTTGATCAAAAATAACTCAATTAATATTTAGCAAGGCAACCACCGTCAATAACCAGATCTGATCCGGTCATAAAAGATGATTCATCAGATGCCAAGAAAAGTGCGCCATAGGCAATTTCTTTAGATCTGCCCACTCTGCCAAGTGCCGACATCTCTTTTAAAGCTTGGGACATTTTCTGGTCTTTTAACAAATCCTCAGTCATGGGGGTAAGTATTGCACCTGGCATTATTGAATTAACCCGAATATTATCTTTGCCATATTCCACCGCTAAATCTTTAGTAATTAAACGCACCCCGCCCTTAGAAGCCGAGTAAGCAACACCAGCACCGCCACCAATTCCAGCAATAGAAGAAATATTAATAATTGAACCGCCACCAATTTTTTTCATATAAGGAATAACCGTCTTGCAGCCTAAAAAAACTCCGGTCAAATCAACGCTGATAACATGATCCCAGATTTTTTTACTAGTCTTTTCGGCATCCAAAAATGGTGGAAAAACACCAGCATTATTCACTAAAATATTGATGCGCTGATAGAGCTCAATTGTCTTATCTAAAACTCTCTGCCAGTCCTTTTCTAGCGCGACATCATGAGCCATACACTCAATTTCTATCCCTTTTTCTTTTTCCTTAAAATTCTTCACCCATTCTTCTAATTTCCCAATATTATTGTCAGTTGCCATAACTTTTGCCCCTTCTTGAGCAAAAATCATCGCCTCCGACCTACCCATACCACCGGCGGCACCGGTGACAATGGCAACTTTATTTTCCAATCTTTTCATAAATTTATTTAATTGTAATTTGATTAACTTTTGACGAGCTTTGTTCGCCCTTAGGTAAAGTTATTTTTAAAACTCCGTCTTTCATTTCTGCATTAATATTTTTTTGCTCAACATTATCCGGGAGCTGAAAACTACGACAAAAAGACCCTAAAGAATATTCAACCCGGTGATAATTTTTATTTTCTTCTTCCTTTTTTTCCTCTTTATCAGCCCTGATTGAAAGAATATTATCCTTATATTCTACCTTGACATCTTCTTTTTTTAGGCCCGCTAGATCCGCCTCAACCAAATAGGCTTTGTCATCTTCAGAAATATTAACTTTTGGGTGAAAATTTTTAACCAGATTAAAATTCCCCGGCATGAGATTTTCTTCAAAACCATCAAAAAAATTATCAAATAATTTTCCAATCTGGTTTTGTAGAGACTGAATCGGGGTTAAGTTATTAGCTTGTTTCTTAATAATTGAATTAAACATATAGACCTCCAAATTACTGATTAATAACACAAAATGTGGAAAAACTCAGTTAGTAATATATGTATGATGAGGGAGAAATTAAATGGTCTAGATCAATTTATTTTCAAAATTTGTTATTAATTGAGGATTTTTATCAAAAGAATTATTTGACCATAATTTTGCCTTGAGCAGTTTTTTGATGGAAATCGCCAAAAAACTTGTAGGTTCCAGGAGTTAGAGGGCCAATTATCAGGGTGATTTTTTTGTTTGAGGAGACGATTTTTTCTTTATTTAGGTCACTACTTTCAAATTCTTCGATAGTTTTATCAAGATTTTCAATGATGAGCTTAAATTTTTGATTAGCAGGTACCTCGATATTTTGAGGGTTAAATTTATGGTCTTGAATTTGAATAAAATATTCTTTAATCGCTTGATCATCAGCTCTTGATTGCTCTAAATTAAAGAAGCAGATAGCAATTATAGTGGAAATAAAAAATTTAAATTTCATTTTCATAAATATGATTAATTAACTTTGTTTATGATATTTGATCACTTTAAGGCCAATAATTAGAATCAACAAATTCGCGCTATAGCCAATTATTTGCATTGCTGAAGGTCTGTCAATATAGCCAAGGAAAATATGTAAAAATTTGCCAATCATTGAGCCTTGTGACAAGATAAATGAACTATCCCAGATCGGGCTAATAAGAGGGGGAACAAATTCAGCATTAATCCAAAAACCAATTGCCTGGGAAGTGATTCCAGCGGCTAAAAAGATCAACATCCGGGTCGTAATCATCAAAAAGTATCTGCCAAAAACTTTTAACATACCAAAATAAAGGGCTAGGCCAGCGATTATACCTAAAGCAATTCCAATTCCCAAGCCAATAAATACCGCACCAGCTGAAACGCCAGAAAGATAAGAGCTATAGGTAAATAAAACAATTTCAGCGCCCTCTCTTAAAACCGATAAAAAAACTACGATTGATAAAATATATAATGGCTTCTTGCCTTCTTTTACTGATTTACTTAAAGTTTTTAACTCATTAGAAAGAGTTTTAGAATGTTTTTGCATCCATAAAACCGTCCATGAGATACTAATACTTGCAGCAATTAAAATAAAACCGTTAAATATCTCCTGGCCCATACCTTCAAAACTTTCAGAGATGTTATTGGTAAAAAAGGCAATAACGCTGCAGCCAAAAATACCAGCAATAAGACCAAATAATATCCATTTTGTTCTACCGGTAATTGATTTAGTTGCAGCAATCAAGATACCAAGAATGAGGGCGATTTCTAATATTTCACGAAATACGATGATTGAAATTTGCAGCATAAATTTTAAAAATTAACAAAAATGATAATGATTATCAAACTCAATTTAACCTTCTTCAATATAAAATTCAAGCCAAATAATTAAAATTACAATTAATGCCAAATAAAAATTTATCGATTTATATTCACTATCCATTTTGCAAATCAAAATGCCCTTATTGTGATTTTAATTCTCATGTTAAAGAAAATATCAATCATCAGGCCTTTTTAAATGCCTATTTAGCCGAGATCGATTATTTTGCCAAATTACTTAAAGGACGCCCAATCAAAACCATATTTTTTGGCGGTGGCACGCCCTCCCTAATGCCAATTGAGCTGGTTGATAACATTCTTAAAAAAATTTCTAAATTATGGACAATTGATCAGAATTGCGAAATCAGCTTAGAAGCAAATCCAACCTCATTTGAAGCGGAAAAATTTAGAGAATTTAAAAATGCCGGGATTAATCGTTTATCAATTGGAATTCAGGCCTTAAATGATACTGATTTAAAATTTTTGGGGCGGCAGCATAGTGCAAGTGAGGCCATAAAAACTATTCAATTAGCACAAAAAATCTTTGATAATTATTCTTTTGACTTAATTTACGCGAGGCCAAATCAAACCCTCAATTCCTGGCAGCAAGAACTAAATCAAGCAATAGAATTATCCGCCAACCACCTATCCTTATACCAATTAACCATTGAAAAAGGGACAAAATTTTATGGCCAGTATCAAAGAAAGGAATTTAGCCTGCCGGGTGAAGATCTGGCAGCAGATTTTTATCAATTAACCAATAAAATAACTGCTGATCATAATTTAAATCTTTATGAAATTTCTAATTACGCCAAGAAAAATTTTGAGTGCAAACATAATTTAGCCTATTGGCAAGCAAGCGATTATCTTGGCATTGGCGCTGGCGCTCATAGCAGAGTTTATCTTGATAATGCTAAAGAAAGATCGGCATTAATGATGATCCATGAGCCAATTTCCTGGCTTAAAAAAGTAACGGCAACCGGTAATGGCTTACAAAGTAAAAATGAAATTAATCAAAAAGAACTGCTTGATGAAATTATTATGATGGCTCTGCGCACCAAAGATGGCTTGACTAGAGAAATATTAGCAAATCACCCAGCATTTCTAAATAAATCTGTTACCGAAATTTTTGATTTAAGAAAACTTTCTTATTTGATGGAACAAAATTTTATCGAACTAAGCAAAGAAAGCCTAAAAATCAAAGATGAAAACCTAATTTTAGCCAATCAGATTATCTTAAAAATTATTCAATCCTGTAATGTTGCGGAAATGATATTGTCTTAAAATCAAGATCTTATTTTGATTTTCTGGATTGCCGCGTCGCTATGCTCTTAAGCAACATTAAGCATTTAGTGATTATAAAAGAATTTACTCTTTAAAGAATTATAAACGCCAAGATTAAAAATAACTGCCATCCCAAAAACAATTGGTATAATTGCCACACCATAATCATTAACCAGATATTGCTCGGCTAATTTTACAGCATAATTTACAAAATATAAACCAGACATCACTACTATTGATTTGCTGCCAAGATAAATGCCACTGGTAATCATCGTTAGAAATAACGGTATAAAAATTAATTCTATCATTAAATCCTGACCATATTTTAAACAGCATAAATATAAAACAGAGCTTAAAAAGAATGAGCTGCCAAAACCATCAAGCCAGGCCGATAATTTATAAACATCGGTTCCTAAACATAATCTTGCCAGATAAATATAGATGATGCCAATAATAGCACAAAAATATGAAATTATAGAGTAATCAAGCTTGAAAGATAAAATTGCCAAACCAAACAAATTACCAAGTACAATAGTGGTAAAAATGATGGTAAAAAATAAAAAGATGCTTTTTCTTAAAATTAAAAACGGCACCAAATAAAGCAGAACCAGAAACGCCGATATTATAGTAGTGCCATAGGCTATTTTAAGGCCATTATGAAAGAAAAATTGCGTACTACCGGTTATAATCAGAATAGAAGAGATCAGATAAAAGAAAGAGCTGATATTTTCTAAATCTTTTTTTGTATCTAAGATAATGCCAATTGCATAAAAAATAATACCAATTCCAAAAGTTGATAATAAAAAAACCAGATTGCTAAGAGAGAAGATTTTTTGATAAAAATAAAATTCCACCCCAAAAAAAATTGATAACCCACCGATATAAATTAAAATATTAGTGATAACATCGTCAATAGTAATCCAACTACAATGAGTCTTTCTACCTTTGTCATAGGCGAAAGTTAGCTCATCCTTGGTAATTAAATTTCTTACCGCTAGATCTTTTATGTAATCTAATATTTGCTCTTTATTTGCCATGTAGTTATTTAATTGGTGGAGCTAAGGGGAGTCGAACCCCTGACCTTTTGCATGCCATGCAAACGCGCTACCAGCTGCGCTATAGCCCCTTATATCAAAATCCCTGTAAAATATTTATCGATTTTAGTATTAAATATTTATTAATAAACCAAGAAAGCTTAATACCCCATTTTTTACTTAGATAATTATAATGTCACGAAACTCACTATCCTTTAATAAGCAGTTAAAAATTATTAGCTCACAAATGAAATGAGCTGGTAAGTTGGCCGTTAAAGATTGAGCTGATTTTAATTTTGCCTGCGCCACTAATCTTAAACCCTGAGTAACGCCAACAATTAAAATAGCAATAATTAAAGCCACTATTGAAAGCTCAATTAAAGAAAAGGCTAATTTACATTGCTTTTTCATAAAAATTAATTATTTAGACCTAATTTATTATAAATATAAAGCCTAGCAATACCAATATATTCATGAAGAATGAAATCAGTAATTGCAAAATTATAACCAATTGGAATTAAAGAAAATTGCGGCAAAACATAATCAGCCATAATTGGCTTTGGCTTAAGATCAAAATTAGAAAAATATAATAGCGATCTTTTTAGATGTAAACTAGAAGTAACTAGAAAAATCTGATCATATTTTTTACTATTAATAATTGCGGTTGAAAATTCAGCATTTTTGTAAGTGTTGGTACTTTTTGATTCTAAAATAATATCATCCTTATTGACCCCTAAAGCCAGCAATTTTTCTGAATAAATTTCTGCTTCTGATTTGCCAATTTTAGCAACATCGCCACCGCTGGTAATAATTGTGCATTCATTTTTACTTTTTTTACATAAAAAATAAAGATTTGCCGCCTCATCAATCCTGGAATAAGAAAAAAAGCTTGGTTTAATCACGTCACTTTGTGGTAATTTGATATTGCCAGCTCCAAGCACTATGATGGCATTATTTTTTTCCCAAATTTGATTACCTGGTTGTAAATTTTCGGTGCTAAATTTACTATTATGATTATTTGCTGATAATTCAAGATTTGGCATTAAAAATACTGCCACTAAGCCACTACCAATCAAATAAAAAGAGGCCAGAAAAATAATTTGTAGTATCATCGCGATTTTCTTTTTGCCAGAAAAAATCGACAATATTATAAAAACTATTAAAACCGACAAAAATATCACTGACATTATAAAATAAAAGTTGGTGCACCCGGAGAGATTCGAACTCCCAACCTCCTGATCCGTAGTCAGGTGCTCTATCCAATTGAGCTACGGGTGCATGTTTGGTATTTTAAACGATAATTCTTGTACAAGGAATGTGCCTTGTTGCAGAAGGAATGCTACCTAGCGCAGGAATTAAGTCAATAGGCCCATTTGCCCAGCAGAAGACTCGATTCCCTCAATAATTAGTCTTTATTCTTTTGCCTCGGGTTTTTTATTATCTTTTTTAGCAATTCCGAGTTTTTGCTTTACCAACTCTTCAATTTCATTGGCTACTTTTGGGTTTTCTTTTAAATAAACCTTGACATTTTCTTTGCCCTGGCCGATTTTAGTGCCTTTATAAGCGTACCAAGAACCGGATTTTTCAATGATTTCGGCTTTAGTGGCTAAATCAATCACTTCGCCGATTCTAGAAATTCCTTCACCATAGATAATTTCAAACTCAGCGGTTTTAAAAGGAGGGGCAACTTTATTTTTTACTACCTTGACTTTAGTTTCATTACCTAAAAATTCTTCCTGATCTTTAATTGCCGCACCTTTTCTGATATCAAGCCTGATTGAAGCATAAAATTTTAGTGAATTACCGCCGGTAGTAGTTTCAGGAGAGCCAAACATCACGCCGATTTTCATTCTGATTTGATTGATGAAAATAATCGCAGAATTGGTTTTTGAAACTGAAGCAGTTAATTTTCTAAGCGCTTTGCTCATCAAACGGGCCTGTAAACCCATTTGATTATCAGCCATTCCACCTTCTAATTCAACCTGCGGCACTAAAGCTGCAACTGAGTCAACCACAATTAAATCTACCGCCCCAGATCTTACTAAAGTATCGGTAATTTCAAGCGCTGCTTCGCCACTATCGGGCTGTGAAATAATTAAATCATCCAAATTAATATTGAGATTTTTAGCATAGGCTGAATCAAAAGCATGTTCAGCGTCAACAAAAGCGGCAGTAAGCCCTGCCTTTTGCGCCTCAGCAATTGCATGCAAAGTAAGAGTAGTTTTACCAGAACTTTCTGGCCCATAAATTTCAATAATCCGACCTCTTGGATAACCACCAACCCCAAGCGCAACATCAAGTGCCAATGAGCCACTAGGAATCACCTCAACATCAGTCACTGCCTTTTGGCCCATTTTCATTACCGAACCTTTACCAAATTGTTTGTCAATTTGGCTAAGAGCAGCATCTAAAGCTTTCTTTCTGTCGATATTCATATTTTTTTATAAATTGTGGTTGGTTGATAAAATTTTAAAAAATAAACTTATGTAATTTAGCGTATTTTAGTTGATGATTAACTAAAAAATAATACAGGAATCTTTTTTACCAGTTCGACCAGAATCGGTTCGACTAGGATCGGTAGCTCTAGAAGGCTGTCCGACTTTATATCTTGACCTTAAATTAGCAGATATATGAGGCTCCATTGTCGTCAAAAAAATCAAGATATTGCTTTTTAATTCTTTTGTTAATTCCGGCAGTTCACAATCATCAGCTATTAAAAATGGTATTTTCTCTTCTGGCAATTCATCTCTATTATCATAACTATATTTTTTAGAAGCAGCTATTAACAATTTTAAATCATCATCATCAATTTTATCTAAAGCCAGATTAGAATCTGCTATCGATTTTATTACCTCAAATAAACGACCATCGCCTTTTAATTTTTTAACACATTCTAAACATTTTTTAGCACAAGCTATTTCATGATTTTTAAATCTAACTATCAATTTGATTATGTCATTTAGAGCGCTAATCTCTATTTTGTTTTGACTTTGACTATATAAGTAAATAATCAATAAATCCGACAAATATGGCTCATCGCCATCAAATCGATTGGAATATAATACTTCAATCAATTTCTTTTGATCTTCAGTAAGAATACTCCAAGCTGATTCAGCACTACGAATAGCTTCACTACTTAATTCTTCGATTCGTGCTGGACTTATAGTACCTGCTTGAACAGCTTCGAT
>CAZUPN010000002.1:28693-41993 GCA_964622015.1 uncultured Rhizobiaceae bacterium
CTTCAGTAAGCTCCGCATGAGCTAAAACATCTGAATGAATCTTTTTTAAATCATCTTTTATTTTATTTTTTATTTTGACATAATTACGTTCTGCAGCCATTGCTAAAATCATGTCATCATCAAACATAAATTAGGCCTTCAATAAATTAATCATAGTAATACCAAGTGCCGCTGGACTATCAGAAACCACAATCCCGGCTGATTTCATGGCATCAATTTTTCCTTCCGCGCCACCTTTACCACCAGATACTATCGCACCAGCATGGCCCATTCTACGGCCTTCTGGAGCAGTTCTGCCAGCGATGAAGCCGACGCAAGGTTTTTTGCGGCCTTTTTTAGCTTCTGATTTTAAAAATTCAGCAGCATCTTCTTCATCACTACCACCGATTTCGCCAATCATGATCATTGCTTCAGTTTGATTATCAGCTAAAAACATTTCCAGACAATCGATAAAATTAGTGCCATTTACCGGATCACCGCCAATACCGATACAGGTTGATTGGCCAAGGCCAACTTTAGTAGTTTGATGTACCGCTTCATAAGTGAGAGTGCCAGAGCGCGAGACAATTCCAACGCTACCTTTTTTATGAATATGGCCTGGCATGATACCAATTTTACATTCTTCAGGAGTGATCACACCTGGGCAATTTGGCCCGATTAATCTCGATCTTGAGCCGCATAATGCTTTTTTAACTCTGATCATATCAAGAACCGGAATACCTTCAGTGATACAAACAATTAACTCAATTTCAGCATCAATTGCTTCTAATATCGCATCGGCAGCAAAAGCGGGTGGCACATAAATAACTGAAGCATTAGCGGCAGTTTTATTTTTTGCCTCAAAAACCGTGTCAAAGACCGGTAAATTAAGATGAAGCATTCCACCCTTGCCTGGCGTCACCCCGCCAACCATTTTTGTACCGTAAGCAATCGCTTGCTGCGAGTGAAATGTACCTTGTGCCCCGGTAAAACCTTGGCAAATAACTTTAGTGTTTTTATTGATTAATACTGACATGATTTTAATTAATTGATTTTACTACTTTTTGTGCCGCATCCGCCAAATCATCAGCTGCAATTATTGCCAAACCGGACTTAGCTAAAATTTCTTTACCTAATTCCACATTAGTACCCTCTAATCTTACCACCAAAGGAACTGAAAGATTAACTTCCTTGGCCGCCTCTAAAATACCATTAGCAATAATATCGCAGCGCATAATGCCACCAAAAATATTGACTAAAATAGCTTTAACATTTGAATCGGATAAAATGATTTTAAAAGCCTCGGTAACTTTTTCTTTAGTAGCACCACCGCCAACATCTAAGAAATTAGCTGGTGAAGAACCGTAAAGTTTGATGATATCCATGGTTGCCATCGCTAGACCAGCGCCATTGACCATACAGCCAATTTTGCCATCCATTTTAACATAATTTAGATCATATTTTGAAGCCTCAATTTCAAGTGGCTCTTCTTCATCTAAATCTCTTAATTCTTTGATATCTGGGTGGCGGTAAAGCGCATTATCATCAAAATTATATTTAGCATCAAGCGCAATAATATCGCCTTCAACGGTTTGAACTAAAGGATTGATTTCTAATTGCGCAGCATCAGTGCTTGTGAAGGCATTATAAATTGCAAATAATGATTTAGAGAATTTCTTTAAAACTTCATCTTTTAGACCCAGGGCATAGCCCAATTTACGAGCGTGGAATCCTTGGATTCCAGTAGCAATATCAACCTTAGTAACAATAATTTTTTCTGGATTATGGGCAGCCACTTCTTCAATCTCCATGCCGCCTTCAGTTGAAGCCATAAAGATCACTGCTTTACTTTGGCGATCAACTACTGCTGAAAGATAATATTCCTTTTTAATGTTAGAGCCAGCTTCAACATAAAGTCTTTTAACTAGCCTACCTTCTTTACCAGTTTGGTGAGTAACCAAAGTAGCTCCCAAAATCTGGCTCGCTTTTTCTTTAACCTCAGCAATTGATTTAGTGACCTTAACGCCGCCCGCCTTACCTCTACCACCGGCGTGAATCTGAGCTTTAACCACAAAAACCTTATGGCCTAAATTTTGTAATTTTTCTGCCCCCGCAACCGCTTCTTCAACACTAAAAGCCGGATAGCCTTCCGGTACTGCTACGCCAAATTTTTTCAATAAAATTTTGGCTTGATATTCATGGATATTCATTAGAAATTATTTTTGATTTAGTTAATTTTAGATCTAAAAAAGAGCGCTGATTATAAAATCGCTATTTTACTTATCAAGAATTGTTTCAAGAAAATTGTCAACAGCCTTTGATAAAAATTCCCAACAGAAATACTATCACCCGCTTAATGGCTTTAGTCGCAAGCTTAGAAAAGAGGTGAGTAAAAAACCCAAAATATATTTTTATGATTTAGGCAAGCGAAATTGCAGCAAGAAATTATATCGCAGCTTTAGCGGAAAATTTCCTAATCATTGATAGTAAACTAATAAACATCGCTGCTTAAACTATTTTTGGCGAACTTATACCAGGGCTAAATTATACCAAAAAGATGAAGTTATGGGTAGTATTTATATGGATTCTGTTATTATCTTCTATTGAAGAATATGGCGGCAAACTCTATGACTATGAATTTAAATGGAGCAAAAGCGCGACAAGCCCCGCAAAGCTGCATTGAAACTTACGGCGCTGAATATTTTTGTATCAATAAGGATAATTTTACTGATTTTGTGGTATCATAAAATCATCAAGCCTGTTTATAAGCGACACTGGCTTTACTCTACTAAATTTCCATTACTGATTGTCTTAGGATCTTTTGGCGAAGTTTTTGGTGATCTATGCATAATAGAGCTAGTGGAATTCAACTTTGCCATCGATAGTTTTAGATCATCAATTTTTGCTGCGAGAGCTTCTCTATCTTCAGTATTTTGCAAAGCTTGTTTGCTACTATGAGCTTTTATTTCTATCTCAATTCCTGCCAGACAATTATGAAAATAGTTATTATTTTCTGAGTCCGATTTATATATATGGGTTTGCTCTAATTCTTCAATTTTGCTACTAAGCGCTGCAAGCAAAATTTTTTTTATCGCATTTTTTTGATCATTTTCAAACTGTCCATATTTATAAAAACAACCTTTTGCAAATAATTCTCCGCTTTGTAGATAAAGATCAGAAATATATCCTGAAATATAAATGCTATTTTTTTCTGCCTCTTCTCCAATTATTGCCATAATATCTATATATTTCTGCGCTTCTTCTACAGGATAATTATTTAACACTCGTAACATCGCAAAAATTTTGACCACATCTAATGGATGATGTTCGTAAGGCCCAGCAATATTGCTAATTCTTATCGCAATTAATTCCTTAGCTAAATTCAGCTGCGTTTCATTTAGAGGATTTTTAGACTCTTTCATATCTTTATCTCCTAATCATATTAATTTATTATCAAATTGTGAACTCTGATGTTGCTGTTTAGCCATATTGAGTCCAGAATTTTTTCTTGGCAATTGTCGCATTAGGTGATCTTGTGTATTGCATCTAGCTATTTCTTGCTCCACTAAGGATGGTTTAAGATTATTTTTTGTTTTATGTTGCCGAGCCAAATTTCTATATTCTTCTTCTAATGTTTTTATCTTCTCAGCATTTCTTAGCTTAAGCTCTTCGGTAGTTCTTGCCTTAATTTCTTCAAGATCTTTTGCCCCGCTTATTCTTGCTGCATCTAATGGAGATTGATCTATTACTGCTGCTTCTGTATAAATTACATCTGGCGCCGTTTGTGCAGTTAGCAGTTTTAAATAAGCATCAAAGACGGCTTTTTGTGACTTATATTGATTACTATCTTTGCTATATTTAGCAAGCTCACCTTCTACTTCTTTAAAATTAAACCTATAATCGTCAAATTGGTTTCTGTTTGGTATTCTTAAATCGCCAATTATTTCACCCTTATCCTTATTACAATTTTCTGCAGTAATTTTTTCCCAGCCCCATCTTGGATTGATATCGATGGGATAGCCATTTCTCCTTTGTTGATTAATAAATTCACATACTTCCTTTTCATTTTTAAGGATCGCGACATTACCATCTGCCAAGATGGCCGCATGATTGTCGTTTGTCCATGGCTCAGGATTTAGATTGGTTGCTTCAACGCTGTGATTTTTAGCATTATCAGTAATATGTCTTAAGGCAATTGTTTCTGAGCGTCGCATCTCATCAATAATTCCCATATCCACCAGATATTTCCGGCTATTTGCCAGTGATTCCCACCTATCTATTTCAAAATCTGCCATTTTACTGACGATATATTTTTTATCATCTTCTTGTAACTCGTCGCCATTTTCTAATTTTGTTAATAGCTTAGTTAATTTTTGCTTGTCTTTTTCAATCAATAATTCTTCTTCACCGGTTAACGCCTCTCCTTTCTTTAGTTTGCTTGATCTTGCCAGAGAATCGGCAATTTCAGCAACGCTATTATTTTCAAGGGCAAATATTTTCTGACTTTCAGAGGCTGATTCATCATAATCAGCGGTTACCAGCTTTACTTTTGTGGCAATTGTTTTTCCTTCTTTAAAATATTTTTCATAAGCAATAACTTCAAGATTGTATAAATTTTGTTTTATCTGCTTAACATCTTGATTACATTTTTCAAATTTTTGCCGATCATAGTTAAATTCATATATACCCAGACCTTTTTTGATAAATAATCTTGGCTGATCAAATTCATTATTATGCATTAACGGCAGTAGGTCTTTTGGATCCTTAGCATAAAATAATTCATATTTCTGTCCGTTAAATTCAACTTTTTTATTAACCTTAGTTGATAATTTAGCATCATTTAACTCCTGTGTTAACAAAGATAATTTTTTGCTATCAAGTGACTTTGTTACTATTTTTAAAAGCGAATCTTTGGCTGGCGGAGTTGCATCATTTTCAAGCTTAGTTAAATATTTTTTAATCTCATTATTTAATGCCAGGGTCTTTAAAAGCTCAGCGGCTAAATTTTGATTAAATAGCTCTGGGGGTATTTTTTTTGCTTTCGAATCTAATTCTTGCAATCGCTCTTTTAATGCATTTAGATTTGATTCATCTAATATTTTGGCAAAAACTATTTGGTAAAATCTTAGAGTTGATTTATTGATATCGTCATAATTTTTTTCTTCATATATTGCCATTTTTTCTTGCTTTGCAGCATTATCTATATCTTCATTATTGAGATTTCTTTCTGTTGCAATTTTACTAAAAAACGGATTAAACGTTATATCGCCATAAAGCAATGGATGCTCTGAACTCTTGCCTTTGCTTAGAAAATTTTTTCCTTCATGACCATCATCTAATTTTGCAGCCGCTTTGCGATTAATTGGCCGATATATTGTTGGCCGATTATTAGCAACTGCGTGCTTTCTTAATGCTAATAAATGTTTTGCTGTCATATGAGTTGCAGCTTCTGTTTGCGGCGTCGGCTTGTTTTGATCCAGGATTTTTTCTCTTATTTGATGTTGCCGCTCAAAGGCAAGATCTGTTTGGGATTTATAGTCATTTAGTAGGTCTTGCTCAAGCCCGCTAGCTGATTCCATTTCATTAAGCTTTAATTTAAATTTGTGAAGAATCTTGATTTGTTCTTGATAAATCTTCAATAAATCATCAAGCGTAGTAACTGGTGGCTGATCTTGTATTTCATGCAATTTTTGATAAGGTGACTCATCACTAAGAACTTTAGTAAAAAAACCTCTGACTCCAAGAACCAGCTCTTTCATAACAAATTTTTTTAAAAGTTATAGCAAAATCCATCTAAAATCCCACATATAGCAAAATATTTTTATGGATTTTGCTATTATTTATCCATCGCAATATCAAATTGTTTAGAATATAAATTAGCATATGAACCATTCTTTTCAAGCAGTTCCTTATGAGTTCCAGATTCAATTACCCTGCCATCGGCAATTACAAAAATTTTGTCGGCATTGATTATGGTTGAAAGACGGTGGGCAATTACTAGAGTGGTACGACCTTTGCTTAAATGATCAAGCGCATCTTTAATTGCTCTTTCTGAGATCGGATCAAGGGAAGAAGTGGCCTCATCTAACAATAATATCGGCGCATTATATAAAATGGCGCGAGCAATGGCAATTCTTTGTCTTTGGCCACCGGATAATCTGATGCCATTTTGGCCAATTTGAGTATCATAGCCCAAAGGTAATTCTTGAATAAATTGATCGGCCTCAGCTAATTTAGCGGCATTGATTATTTCTTCTTTAGTAGCGGCTGTTTTGCCATAGCGAATATTTTCAATTACCGTATCATCAAAAAGCATCACCTCTTGATTGACTACCGACATTGCAGAGCGCAAAGATGAAATCTTTAAATCACGTATATCATGGCCATCAACTTTAATAGTACCTTTTTGGGGGTCATAAAATCTTAGTAACATCGACATGATAGTTGATTTGCCGCCACCAGAATGGCCAACCAACGCAACTCTTTTGCCAGCTAAAACTTCAAAACCGAGATCGTGAAGCGCGATTTTTTCTTTAATGTAACTAAATTCAACATTTTCAAATTTTATTTCGCCTTTGACATCTTTTAATTCTATAGCATTTGGGCCATCGATAATTGTCGGCTTTTCATCAAGCAATTTATATAATCTAGTTGCCGAACCAAGACCAAGCTGTACACCAGAATTCATGCCCGACACGGTCTTTAGCGGCCGATAAGCCATCATCAAAGCGCCAATAAAAGAAAAAAACGCACCAGGGGTAGTAACACCTTCTACTACTTGCTTGCCACCATACCAAATCACCGCCGCAATTCCAAAGCCGGTTAAAGTTTCAGTAAAAGGTGAAGAAATTAAAGAGAGGCGAGTAATTTTTTTACTCATTTTAAAAATCCCATCAATAATAGATCCCATTCTTTTGGTTTCAAATTCTTCGCAATTATAGGCTTTTACTAATTTAGAATATTGTAAAGTATCATTCATCTGTGAAGCAAATTTTTGCGCCATTTCTTGATTTCTAAATGATAAATTTCTTAATTTACGACCAATTTTATAAATTGGATAAGCAGCTAAAGGAAAGCCAACAAAAGCAATCACTGATAATTCAAAACTTTGAATGAACATCAACACAACCAAAGATCCCAAAGTAAAAAACTGCTTTACAAAACCATTAATTACCGTACTGATCATGCCTACTACCGCATTAATTTCATTAGTAATAGTTGCAATCATATCGCCTGATGATCTACTATGAAGCTTGGCAATATCTGATCTAATAAAGTGATTATATACTCTTTGGCGAAAACTGGCGGTAATTTTTAAAGTAACAATACTCATGGTAAAAAGCTGAAAATAGGTAGCAAAGCCTTTAACCGCAGTAACAATCATCACCGCCAAAGGTATTAAAACCAACATATCAGTTTTTTTGCCAACAAATACCGCATCTAAAGCCGGCTTGATCAGCCAGGCATGTAACGAAGTAGTAGCCGCTACCACCAACATTAATATTATCGAAATTGCGAATAATTTATAATTGGGAATTATATGTTCTTTAGCCAGCCTAAGCGCTAAGTAAAAAGAGCTACTATAATCAATTGGCTTGTCCTTGGAATTTTTTGGCGAATTTTTTGGCGGATTTTTTGGGGGATTTTCTTTGTTTTTGCTATTTTTATTATTAATCACTAGTTAAATTTAAATATTTCTTATTAATTAGAGCTGGAATTTTACAAATTTTTAATAAAAATCAATAATCGCTCAAAATTCGGGTGATATTAGTTAATCTATCTTAAAAAAATTAAAATGATAAATATTTTTTACAATCTGAAGGAATTATTGTTTAAAACCCTTCAAAAAATTGCCACTGAAAATAATATTGTAATTAAAGATCAGGATTTCAGTAATTTTAACGTTGAACCAAGCAAAGAAAGGGCTCATGGTGATTTAGCAACCAATATTGCGATGGTTTTAAGCAAGAATTTTGCCACCATATCCGCCCTTAATAATCCACAAAAATTAGCGCTTAATTTAGTTGAAAAAATTAATATTGACCACAACTTAAAAAAAATCATTCAAAAAGTTGAAATTGCACATCCGGCTTTTATTAATATTTTTCTTAATAACCAAACTATTTACGAAATCATCGCTGAAATTATCAGCAATAAAAACTACCAATTGCCCGATATTGGCAAAAAAGAAAAGGTCAATCTTGAATATGCCTCCCCCAATCCAACCGGACCAATTCATGTTGGCCATTGTCGGGGCGCAATTTATGGCGATGTGTTGGCTAATTTACTTAAAAAAGTTGGATATGATGTGCTTAAGGAATATTACATTAATGATGCCGGTAGTCAGATCGATAATCTGGTTAAATCAGTATATTTACGCTATTTGCAGGCTTTAGAAAATAATAATAGCGATGAAATTGAATTGATGGAAATGCCGCAGGGGCTTTATCCCGGCGCTTATTTAATTCCAATTGGCTTTAAATTAAAGGAGCAATATCAAGAAGGCTTAAAAAATAAATCAGAATCTGAATATACGCTCTTGATTCGTGATTTTGTGGTAGATGAAATGCTAAAAATAATTATTGCTGATCTTGAAAATTTAGGCATCAAGCATGATAGTTATTTTTCAGAAAAAAAACAGCTCCATCAAACCAATAAAATCAATCAGGCAATTGCGATACTGGAATCTAAGGACTTAATTTATCAAGGCAAATTACCAATACCAAAAAAAGATCAGGAACAGCCCGGCAAAATTGATAAAGAGCAGCAAGATCAAACTTTATTTAAATCAACTCTCTTTGGCGATGATTTAGATCGGGTGGTAAAAAAAGCTGATGGTACCCCAACTTATCTGGCAGGAGATATTGCTTACGCCCTAAGTAAATTTGAAAGAGGAGCAACAAAATTGATTATGCCCCTTGGTTTTGATCATATGGGGTATGTTAAAAGATTAAATGCAGTAGTTGATGCAGTAAGTGATGGCAAGGCCAAACTCACTGTAATTTTATGTCAGATGGTAAAATTTGTTAAAGGTGGCGAAGCGTTAAAAATGTCAAAAAGAGCCGGAAATTTTATTACTGCCCGCGAAGTAACTGACGAGGTTGGAGCTGATGTGATGCGCTTTATCATGCTAACTCGCAAAAATGACGCACCTTTTGATTTTGATTTAGCTAAGGTAGTTGAAGCCTCTAAAGATAATCCGATTTTTTATGTGCAATATGCCCATACTCGCTGCTGTTCGGTAATTCGTAATTTGGAAAGCCAGATGCCAGAACTTAAAAATATTGCTAGTGAAACTGAAAATCATCAGCAAATCATGGCCTCACTTGCAAATTTAACCGATGAAACTGAAATTGAATTAGCCAAAAAAATTATTGCCTATCCAAGAATCATCGAAATGGCAGTCGCAAATTTTGAACCGCACCGCATCGCTTTTTATTTGCAAGAGCTAGCAGCAATTTTCCACAGCTTGTGGAATAAGGGCATCGATTGTCCGGAGTTACGATTTATTATTGCCGGCAATGTTACCATAACCAAAGCCAGAATTTATTTAATTATTGCCACTAAAAAAATTATCGCCTCTGCCCTTGACATTTTCAATATAAAACCTCTTGAAGAAATGAAATAATGGAAGATTTTGGCTATTTAAAAGATGATAATAATAGAAGCGGCGCCATCATTAAAAAAGCAGCATTGATCGGTGCTACGCTTTTTTCAATTTCTTGTTTTATTTATGTTACAATCAGCGCCTATAATTTTATTCGCGCTGATGAAAAAAATCGGGTAATTGAAACTATCAAATCACCGCCAGAGCCAATTAAAGTGGTCGAAGAATATAAATATGATGAGATTAATAACCAAAATGACGGCGTAAAAATTGATAAGGAAATTTATGAAGATATATTTGGTAATAAAAAAGAAACCTTAAATAGCAATCCTAAACATATCCGCATGCAAGAAGAGCCAGTCTCGCCACCGCCGGTAATTAATCAACAATTTCAAGATGAAGAAGAATTAGAAAATCTAAAAGAACAAAAAATCATCAACAAAAATCAAAAATTATTATCTGAATCACCAGAAGCTGATAAAAATAATGATAGTAAAATTATTGTTTTTTCTCAAAATAGCGGACAAAATAAAGATGCCCAAACTTTACTTAATCAAAGGAGTCAGTTAAATAATGATAATAATCACAAAAGAAGAACAGTAAGAGTACAAATTGCAGCCTTTAATTCCAAAAAATTATCACAAGAATATTGGCAAAAATTAAACCATGATTATAACAATATTTTTTCCGGCCTAAAATATTATATCGAAGAAGCAAATCTTGGCAAGAAAGGCATTTTTTACCGGTTACAAATCGGTAATTTCACCAATCAAATTGAAGCTGAAAATTTTTGCAACCGCTTCGTTTTACAAACCAAAAAAACCAGATCGGATTGTATAATAGTGGAATAGTCCTAAACAACATCATAGGTGCAAGAAGGGTTCTATTGACTCCTTCCTGGCAAAATAAGAAAAATTTAAAAAATAATAAGGTAAAATGAATCAAAAAAATTTATCACATATTCGTAACTTTGCAATTATTGCCCATATTGACCATGGCAAATCAACGCTTTCTGATCGTTTAATTCAGGAATGTGGTGGTTTAGAAATTAGGGAAATGACTAATCAGGTTTTGGACTCGATGGATATTGAAAAAGAGCGCGGTATCACCATTAAAGCTCAAACCGTGCGTCTTAATTACAAGGCTGATGATGGTAAAAATTATTTGCTGAATTTAATGGATACGCCAGGACATGTTGATTTTGCTTATGAAGTTAATCGCTGCCTTGCTGCTTGTGAAGGATCAATATTAGTGGTTGATTCAACTCAAGGGGTGGAGGCGCAAACTTTAGCCAATGTTTATCAAGCAATTGATAATAATCATGAGATTATTCCGGTGTTAAATAAAATTGATTTACCAGCTTCGGATCCTGAGAGAGTTAAAAAACAAATTGAAGAAATTATTGGCATTGATACTTCAGAGGCAATTTTAGTGTCGGCCAAAACCGGAGTTGGCATTAAAGAAACTTTAGAAGCAATTGTCAAAAAATTACCAGCCCCAAAAGGCAATCCGGATGCTAATTTAAAGGCTTTATTGATTGATAGCTGGTATGATTCCTATTCGGGGGTAGTGGTATTAGTTCGAGTAATTGATGGGGTGATAAAAAAGGGGCAAAAAATTAAAATGTATGCTGCTGATGCGGTTTATCAAGTTGAATCAGTTGGTTATTTTACGCCAAAAAGAATTATGACTGATGAAATCAGGGCTGGCGAAATCGGTTTTATCAATGCCCAAATTAAACAAGTTGCTGATTGCAAAGTAGGCGACACCATTACTTGGGCCGGCGAACAAAATATCATCCCCCTACCCGGTTTTAAACAAAATAAACCAGTAGTATTTTGCGGAATTTATCCAATTGATGCTTCAGAATTTGAAAAATTCCGCGATTGCCTGGCAAAATTACATTTAAATGATGCCAGTTTTGAATATGAGGTTGAGACTTCCTCAGCCTTAGGATATGGCTTTAGATGCGGATTTTTGGGACTACTACATTTGGAAATAATTCAAGAAAGATTAGAACGCGAATTTGATCTCGATCTAATCACCACCGCCCCTTCAGTAATTTATAAAGTCCATAATGTTAAGGCCAGAAATCTACCAGAAGATCAACGTGAAAGCCAAATACTTTACATCCACAGCCCGGTAGAAATGCCCGAGCCCCAAAAAATCGACTATATTGAAGAGCCCTGGATCAAAGCAACTATTCTCACGCCCGATGAATATCTAGGCTCAATTTTGGAATTATGCACTTCAAAAAGAGGTATCCAAAAAGAATTATCTTATTTAGGACAAAGAGCAATGCTTACTTATTTATTACCGTTAAATGAGGTAGTTTATGATTTTTACGACCGCCTAAAATCCTGCTCCCGTGGCTATGCAAGCTTTGATTGGCACATCGAAAAATACGAAAGAAGCGATCTCTGCAAATTAGCAATTTTAGTCAATGGCGAACCAGTTGACGCTCTATCAATCATCGTCCATAAAAGCCGCGCCGAAAGCCGCGGCCGCATTTTATGTAAAAAACTAAAAGAGCTAATCCCAAGACAGATGTTTGCCATCGCCATCCAAGCCGCCATCGGCGGCAAAATCATCGCCCGCGAATCCGTCTCCGCCATGCGTAAAGACGTAACCGCCAAATGCTATGGTGGCGACATCAGCAGAAAAAGAAAATTGCTAGATAAGCAAAAGAAGGGCAAAAAGAAAATGCGCGAAATCGGTAATGTCGAAATTCCACAAAGCGCTTTTTTAGCGGCTTTGAAGTTGGATGAAGATTAGATATTTTAATAGCAGTTTTTTCCTGGGTCTTCTTTAAGTTAAATCGGATTTTAGCTTGGATTTTGGTATTACCAGTTCTTTATTTGTGTCTAAGTTAATATTCCAGGCAATTATTTCTCTGGTAAAAACATCGAGAATTGTAGCTAAATAAGGAAATTTATTCCCATAAGATAAATAAGTAAAATCACTGACCCAAATTTGATTTGGCTTATTTATTATAAAATCAGCAATAAGATTTTTAGCTGAATTTACCAGAAATTTATTTTTTGATTCTAGGTTTTTTTCTTAATTTCTTGGATTTGATACTAAATAACCTCATCGCCCGATGAACTCTTTTTTTATTAATTCCAAGATGGACTTGATCAAAAAAAACTAGAAAATGAAGCTAAATGGGATGGGATCCAAGCTTTAATGGGCCCGTTGAATCCCATACCCATCCCTAAATTTTTCTCAAAAAAATCTAAATTTATAATAATTGCAGTGAATTTTGTTAAAAATTCACCATATTTGAGAGTTTCATAAATTTTATGTATCTGGACTTTGTTTTTTTAATTAGCTTTTTGAGGCTTTAAAAGCATTAATTTTTCCTCAAAAATATTTTGCTATATATAGAGTATTTTATATGGATTTTGGTGTAAGCGGTCAATTATTGCAACTGGACATAAGATTTTGCCCGTAATTTATAAATTGCCTAAACTCACAAAAGAGATAATGATTAAACGTAATACTCCATCTTGGATTCAGGCTTTGATTAAATATAGATATATCAATGGTCAACCTCCTGAATGAGGGATAGCTTAATTTTAAATAACTTGGGCTGGATTTGTGATCTTAATTAATACGGCAATAACGATGTTTTCGTAGTCCGGTTTTCTTTGTGTTGGCGCTTCTTTTTTTTCATGGCAACCATTGGTCAACAAGAAGCCGCTTTTAAAATAA
>CAZUPN010000002.1:42003-52822 GCA_964622015.1 uncultured Rhizobiaceae bacterium
GCTACCATTTTTTGAAATTAATAGAAAAAAGTTACTAGAATTAAAAAGTAACTAAATTTAAAATCCTGCAAGAAATCGGCTTTGACTCAATCTTTAACATTTGAATCATTATATAATCTCTTTGGTAATCCAGCCGCCACCTAACACCCGGTCACCATCATAAATCACACAAGCTTGTCCTGGCGTGATGGCGCGGGTTAAATCGGACATTTCTACTGAGGCAGTGTTGGTGGTAGAGTTGATTTTGATAGTAGCGGGGAGTTCTTGTTGGTTGGAGCGTAGCCTAACTTCGGCTTTGATTTCTTGATTTAAATCATATTCATTTGCCAGCCAATTTAGTTCTTTGATGGTGAATTTTTTATTTTGGAGGTCGGATTCGCTACCGACAAAGACGGCATTTTTTATTGGATCGATTTTTACTACAAAAAGTGGTTCATTATAGGCAATTCCTAGGCCTTTTCTTTGACCTAAAGTATAATTGATGATCCCATTATGCTCGCCTAGAATTTGATTGGTTTTAATATGGATGATCTCGCCTTTTTTAAAGGCAGTGGGGCGTAATTTGGCGATGACTTTTGCATAATCACCATTTGGGACGAAGCAAATATCTTGGCTGTCTGGCTTACCCGCAATTTCTAAGCCTAATTTGATGGCGTGTTTTCTGGTTTCTTCTTTGGTCATCGAGCCTAGTGGAAAATATAAGAAATCAAGCTGCTTGGCGGAGGTTGAAAATAAAAAATAGCTTTGATCTTTATTATCATCGATGCCTTTAAGTAATTGCGGCTGGCCATTTTGATCATTGATTCTTCGGACATAATGGCCGGTAGCCATGCAATTGGCACCTAAATCTTTAGCCATTTTTAATAAATCACGGAATTTTACTGAATTATTACATCTAACGCAAGGTAGCGGGGTTTCGCCGCGTAAATAACTATCGGCAAAATCATCAATCACTGATTCCTTAAAAATATTTTCATAATTTAAAACATAATGAGGAAAATCATATTTGGCAGCGACTTTTTTAGCATCATTAATGTCGGTGCCGGCACAACAAGCATTTTTTTTCTTTAAAGCCTGGCCGTGATCATAAAGCTGCAAAGTAATGCCAATTACCTCATAACCTTGCTCTTTTAATAGGCAAGCAACTACTGAAGAATCAACGCCACCGGACATCGCCACCACTATTTTTATATCTTTGGGATCTTTTTTAATCGGAATTAAATTCATCAAAAATAAATATTTAAAATTTAGAGCAAAATTTTATTGAAATTAATTAAGCAATAATCAATTATCTTACTTAATTAAAGACCTTCTCATACCAAAATCGATATAAAATGTTACGCGGCATTTTATATCGATTTTAGTATCAACTTATCAAAATTAATTATATGGTCAAGGACAATCAAAATACTGCTAAATTTGCAACTCTTAACCTGCCAAATGGTAAGCAAATCAACCTGCCAATTAAACAAGCCTCAATTGGTCAGGATGTAATTGATATTAGTAGTCTTTACAAAGAAAGCGGCATGTTTACCTATGATCCCGGCTTTCTTTCAACGGCATCTTGTCAATCAAAAATTACTTATATTGATGGCGATGTTGGAATTTTAAGGCATCGCGGTTATGCAATTGAAGATCTGGCTGAAAAAAGCGAATATCTGGAAGTATGTTATCTGATTGCTAATGGTGATTTGCCAAACAAAGAGCAATATAGTGAATTTTGTAATAATATCAAGAAAAATATGTTGGTTCATGAACAGTTGCATATTTTATATCGTGGCTTTCCAAGAAGAGCGCATCCGATGCCAATCATGGTTGGCGCCGTCGCTTCTTTATCGGCTTTTTATCACGATATTATCAAGCCATCGACCAAAGAAGCTAGACAAGATATCATTTTTAAAATTATTGCTAAAATGCCAACCCTTGCTGCCATGGCTTATAAATATTCAATTGGCGAGCCAATAATTTATCCTCGTGACGATCTGGGTTTTGGTGAAAATTTTCTGCATATGCTTTTTGCAACCCCAATGAAGGAATATAAAGTCAGTAACACTATCGCCAAAGCGATGGAGCGTATTTTAATTTTACATGCTGATCATGAACAAAACGCCTCTACTTCTACAGTCAGGCTCACTGGCTCTTCAAATGCCGATCCTTTTGCCTGTATTAGTACTGGTATTGCTTCACTTTGGGGGCCAGCTCATGGTGGCGCCAATGAAGCGGTAATTGCAATGCTCCAAGAAATCGGCAGCGTTAAAAGAATTCCAGAATATATCAAACGCGCTAAGGATAAAAATGATCCATTTAGATTAATGGGCTTTGGCCATCGGGTCTATAAAAATTATGACCCCAGAGCGGCAGTACTTAAAAAATCCTGCGATGATGTTTTAAAAGAGCTTGGCATTACTGATGATCCGCTACTTCACATCGCAATTGAGCTTGAAAGAATCGCCTTAAATGATGATTATTTCATCAAAAAGAAATTATTTCCAAATGTCGATTTTTATTCCGGAATTATTTATAAAGCACTTGGTATTCCGGTTAATTTATTTACAGTTATTTTTGCGGTTGCCCGATCTTCAGGCTGGATTAGCCAATGGCAAGAAATGATCGAAGATCCTGAGTTTAAAATCGGCCGCCCAAGGCAGCTATATAGCGGATATGCGAAACGCGATTATATTGCAATTAATAAAAGATCATGAATTTTAGTGAAAAATTAATTAAACTGCTTTTAACAAAAAAACCTAGAAATGATTCAGCAAATCTAGTGTCAAAAACTGCTGCCGAAGATTTTATTCCTTATGTTTGTAACTATGATCATAACACGATTTTAACTAAAAATGGCGATCTTTTACAAATTATAAAAATTGATAATTTTGGTCATGATCCATACAGCACTGAAATAATTTCAATTCGCGAAGCTCTAAGAGATGCAATTACCACTCATATTAAAGATACTAAATTCGGCCTTTATTTCCATACTATCAGAAGAAAAAAGGACATTAGCCTCAAAGCTACATATAATGAATATTTTGCTAATTTGGTTAATGACGCCTTTGTCAAAGAAAGCCAATTGGATAATCAATTGGTTAATGAGCTTTATATCACCATAGTAATTGAGGGTATCTCAAGCTCAATTACCAATTTTAATACTTTCTGGCATTCTTTTTCTTACATGACAATTCATCAATTGCATAAAAATCATTTGTATAATTCTCATCAAAAATTATTAGAAGCCGCAACTAAAATCCTGGTTGATTTAAATGAATATGGCGCCAAATTGCTTGGAATTAGCGAAATCGATGGGATATTATATTCTGATTTTGCAAATTTCTTTGGTAAAATTCTAAATCTCAAAGATCAAAATTACCAATTACAACCAAATGAAATTGCCAATGATTTATCCAATCACAAAATTGCTTTTGGTGATCGAGATATTGAAATCAGGGACGATGTTAGTAAAAATTTTGCCGCTATTTTATCGCTAAAAGAGTATCATGAATTTGAAATCCCGATTTTAGATAAATTACTACAATTACCAATCGAATTTATCATTACCCAATCTTTTGATTTTAATGTCAGTAAAAAAGATCTGGAATTTATTGAATATCAAAATTACATATTACAATTAAGCGAGGATGAAGATTTGCGCCAGATCAGCGGCATCGCAAGTTTAATTGAAAATAATCATGGCGCCAAAACCGACTTTGGTAATTTACAAACCACCATCATGATTATCAATTACAATCTCGAGAGGCTGCAAAAAGATGTGGAGCAGATATTAGAAAATTCTGAAAATCTTGGCTCAATTTTAATCAGAGAAGATATATTTTTAGAACATTGTTTTTGGTCGCAACTGCCGGCTAATTTCCAGTTTTTACGCCGACAAAAAGTGATGAATATCGGCAATATTGCCGGCTTTTGCAATCTTACTCGCTATCCAGCCGGTAAAGTTAGTGATGCTGACGGCAATCAAGCAATTACCATTCTTAAAACCGTTCTTGATACTGCATATTTCTTTGATTTTTTTGGACAGGATAGCAAAAAAGATCTTGGACATAGCGCCATTATCGGGCCCAAAAAATCTGGCAAAACTACTTTAATTAATTTTCTGCTTACTCAGGCCAAAAAATCAAATCAGCAAATATTTTATTTTGATCATAATCGAAGCTCAGAGTGCTTTATTCGTGCTTTATGGGGTAATTATTTAAAATTTGTAAGTAAAAAAACTGAAGAAAATCAGGATGATCAAAATAATCAACCAACAAATATCCTTAAACTTAACCCGTTACTACTTGCTAAAAATACCAAAAATCAGCAATTTTTAGCCAATTGGTTTGGCTATTTAGTTGCTTACGCTAGAGAACCAATCGCCGATGAAGAATTAAATTTAATTCCATCAATTATTGAGCAAATCTATGCTGACAATGTCACTGATTTTTCTGCCGCCTGTAAATATTTTGATCAGGAAGCTACTGAAAATATCTATAATCGCCTAAAAATCTGGCAAGCAGAAGGCAAATTATCACATATCTTTAATCATCAACAAGAAAGCGATTTATCATCATTTTTAACCAATGGTTTTGATTTAAGTGAAATCTTTAATTATCCAGCAATAATGATGCCGGTTTTCACCTATCTCTTACATAAAATCGAGATTAATCTGGGCCAAACCAAAACATTGATCATACTCGATAATAGCTGGCAATTAATTGACAATAAAATATTTGCTCCTTTGCTCAGTAATTTCTTGCAAAGAATGCAGCAAAAAAACAGTGCCGTAATTTTTATTTTAGAAGAAATAGAGCAAATTATCTTTGAAAATGTTGCAAATGAATTCAAAAAAAATCTGGCAACCGAAATTTACCTGCCAAATCCCAAGCCAAATCAATATTACCAGACGGTTTTTGGCCTTAATGATGAGGAGATCAATATCATTGAGTCAATGCAAAGCTCTGAACATCATTTCCTCTTTAAAAACGACCGCGATGCGGTAATTAGCTATTTTAATCTTAATTCCGCTCCGGAAATTATTAAAATACTTGCAGCTGATGAGGTAACATTAACTGCAATGAATGAAGTGATTGCAGCCAGTTTTTAGCAACTTAAACCATGATGTTTGTCACCGCCTTCGATGCAAGAAGAGGTCAATAGAACATTACTGTCTGGTTAATTTTTTAACCAACACTGATTAACCTTTATATATCAAGCTCTCAAAGGCCCTTACAAAATTTTTCGATATGAATTTTGGTATTAGATACGATACAGATCGGTAATCGATAAGAATAGCGCAATTAAATAGGAGATAAAAAGCAATAGCAGGAAAAATATCGCTAGTTCAAAGGAGATAATTGAATGATATTTGACGCCGATAAATCTTACTGAATAGATCATAAAACCGCTGACAAATAAAACCGCAGCGTAAATAACCGCAAAGAAACCGGCTTCAATAAAATTTATTAGGGAAAACAGGCTGTATAAGAAGATGATCGGTACCAGGAAATTTATTAATGAGGAAAGCAGTGCGTCATTTTTCATAAATTAAGTATTACATAAAATAAAACCCCGCTACTCACTTCAAATTGTGAAGGAGTAACGGGGTCTTAAAATTAAACCAAGCTATAATTTAAATTATACATTTGGATCAATTTGGTAAGCAAGAACACATGCTTTAGTAGTAGTAGCAGTAGTATAAGTTGCAGTATTGCCAGTAATAGTACCGGTAAAACAAGTGCTTAATGCTGTACCAGTTACTCTACCGTTAGTAGGTTTACCATCATCAAGTTTAGTATCAATTGATAAAAGATCAGCTGGTACTAATGAGGCAACCGCATTGTTAGTAGTATGGCTGGTTAAAGAAGTACTAGCAGTAGCACCAGTAGTAGCGGTTAGTACCACTACATTTTCAGTAGTTGCGCCATAATACATACCAGTAGAAAGTGCACCAGTTAGTCCACTAGCAGTTCCAGTTGCGCCATATGAGGCGGTACCAGTAGGAACGTTATCAAACGCCCAACCGTTACCTTTAGACTTAGAAGCCGGAAGGTTAGAACCAACAGTTTGAGAAGCGGCAGTAGCAGAGCTAACATAGGTCATTTGTCCAACAGTAGCAGAGTTAGGAAATAACGAAGTTGGGTCGATAATTTTAGTACCAACTAAGTGATTTATAGCACCAGTTCCTTCGCCGGTAGCATATGTAATGGCACCGTTAGCATCACCACCACTATATGCAGTACCACTAAGGATACCACTAGCAGGAAGAGTAGATGAATTATAGTCACCAGGAAGAGCGTTGTATAAAGCATAAAAGCTATTCACACCGACAGCATAGCCTCTAGCTTCACCCATAACCGCTCTTAGCGTTGAGCTACTAACTAAACTGGCACCACCAGTAATACCGGCAATTAACAAACCAATTATTATCAACACAATCGACAACTCTATCAAAGAGAAGGCAGATTTTTTAGGAGAAAAAGTTTTTTTGTTTGACATATTATAAAGCATATTTATTAAAAAAATTTATTAAAAGCCGATATATTGAAAGCTTCTAGCCCGAGATAATTAGATTAGAGGGTTTTTGATGTCAATATTTTTTTTTACTTATAAAAATTTTATTTCAATAATCTCATAATTAGACACTCCGCCCGGGGTCTTGATTTCGATTTCATCACCAACTATTTTATCAATTAAAGCCCTGGCAACCGGTGAAAAGCTTGAGATCAAACCATTATCAATATTAGCTTCATAATCGCTGACGATTTTGTAAGTCACAATTTTGCTATTATCGAGGTTCTCTAGCTTAACCGTCGCACCAAATTTAACCTTATCACCTTTTAATTCAGAAATATTAACTATTTCTGCTCTTGCTAATTTATCTTCCAAATCAGCAAGTATTGCCTCAATCATACTTTGCTTTTCACGAGCAGCATGATATTCAGCGTTTTCTTTTAAATCACCATGATCTCTGGCTTCAGCTATTGCGGTAATAATTTTTGGTCTTTCATTTTTTAAATTTTCTACTTCAGCTCTTAGCTTTTCGTAACCTGCTTTAGTTATTTGAAACTTTTCCATTTTATTAGTTTTGTTAATAGTTAATATTTATTCTTTCTAATTCACTTTGTAATTACCACTTCTCTTTTGTTATCGCCATTATCACCACTTGGTTATCCAGTTATCATTATTTGTCATTCCCGCGGAAGCGGGGATGACAAATTTAAGCCTCTCGCAGAGAATAAAGAGTTTGGGCCTCTTTTGGAGATAACGACAGAAAAGCTTGAATTTATTTTATATTACCGGACAAAAAATCAACCATAAAAAAGGAATTATCAGACAATAGCCAAAATTATTGTGATTTTTTTTAGTTGGAATATTAAATATCAATAAAGCGGTTAATATTGCCATAATCGTAACAAAATAGAGCAGAAAATTACTATTAGTTAAGATTACCGAGACCACCAGAATAAATTTAGTATAAGCAAGGCAGTGATTTTTACTGGCAAAAATTCCATGGGTTTTTTTATAAAAAATTTGATAAAAAATCGCGGCAAATATAATGCCAATTGCTCCAGAGATAATCGCATCAATAATTGTTTGCTCAACCATCACTCTTTGAGCCAGACCAACAGCTAAAATCACATATAATATCTGATTGGGAAAAGTTTTATGAGTATAATCAGTAACCAATAAAATAACCAGGCAAACCGAAATTAAAGCATAAATTATAAATTGCTCACTAAAAGAAAATTTTAAATAGCAAATCACAAATAAAATCGTGGTGGTAATCTCAATAAATAAATGTGTTCTTGGAATTCTAGCTTGGCAATTTCTACATCTGCCAAGAGTAAATAACCAATTAATAATTGGGATTAATTCTCTGGTTCTGATTATATTATTACACTCAGGACATCTTGATTTAGGGCCAAAATAACGGCCAAAGCAAGATTCATTTATTGGCAACCGATAAGCAAAAAGCGTAGCGTAAGAACCAAAAATTGCTCCAAAAATTGCCGCTAAAATTAATCCAAATATTTCTTCCATAATGATTACTTGCTTGCATTTTCTAAATAACCAATAACATTAGCTCGATCCTGGATTTTCTTTAATCCGGCAAAGCTCATCTTATTGCCTGGCACAAATTCTTTAGGATTAGTTAAATATTGATTTAAATCTTCTACACTCCAGCTTCCACCCTTACTAGCCATCGCTTTAGAATAGCTAAATCCGGCAATTGAAGCTCTTTTTCTGCCAACTACCTCATATAAATTAGGGCCAACCTTATTTGGAGCATTTTTTGCCAGATTATGACAAGTAGCGCATTTTTTAAAAATTTTAGCACCAGCATCTAAATTAGCTTCTTTGATTAAAGAATTAATATCGACTGGCTTTTCTTCTTTCTTTTCAACACTTCCTTTCGCAATAATTTCTACTTCATAACCTTTTTTGAAGGCAATTTTTGGTCGATAAAAAATATCGGCCAAAATTATTGGCAGAATAATAATTAAAATTGTCGCTAAAATTACTAAAAAAGGCTCTCTGAATTTATTCATATTTTTAATTTAATCAAATAGGCTTGATACTGATTTTTCCAAGGAAATATTATTAATTGCTTCGCCAATTAAATCTGCCACACTAATTGTTCTGATATTTTTCACCTGCTTGATTTTTTCACTAGCCTCAATGCTATTAGTAACCACCAAATTTTTCAATTTAGAGTTAGCAATTTTCTGATCAGCATCAGCTGAAAAAACGCCATGCGTAATATAAGCATATACTGAATTAGCGCCCTTATTGATAAGGGCCTCTGCTCCGTTACATAAAGTGCCGCCAGAATCAATAATATCATCAACGATAATACAATTGCGACCAGCCACCTCACCAATAATATTAACCACTTCCGACACTCCGGCCCTTGGCCTTCTTTTATCAACAATTGCAAGCTCCGCCCCCAATTTACTGGCAATTACCCGTGCACGAACTAAACCACCAACGTCGGGTGATACAATAGTTAAATCCTGACTGCCAAAATGCTGTTTAATATCACGAACAAAAACCGGCGCTGAATATAAATTATCAACCGGTATATCAAAAAAACCCTGAATTTGAGTAGCATGCAAATCTAAAGTTAAAACCCGATCGGCACCAGCACAGGTAATTAAATTAGCAACTAATTTGGCAGAAATTGGAGTTCTTGGCGCTACTTTACGATCTTGTCTGGCATAGCCATAATAAGGAATAACCGCGGTAATACGCCTTGCTGATGCTCGACGCAAAGCGTCAATTGCAATCAATAGCTCCATGATATTATCATTGGCCGGCTTTGAAGTTGATTGCAAAATAAAAACATCCTCACCGCGAACATTTTCTTTAATTTCAACAAACACCTCATGATCGGCAAATCTTTTGATTTCTGCACAAACCAGATTAATCCCCAGATAATTGGCAATTTCTTTGCCCAAACCAATATTGCTATTGCCAGCTATTAATTTCATTATTTATTTGATTTTTAATTGATAATGATTATCATTTTAACCAATTGCTGCTAATTTAACAGCAAAATTTTTAAATTGAGATTCAAGATTATATTCAAGCAATTAAAAAATCATTAAAAAATTATGGAAGATATTGAATTATACGACGTGTTAAAAATATTGCACATAGTTGCGGTCATTTCATGGATGTCAGGATTATTATATTTACCACGAATTTTTGTTTATCATTGTAATGCCAAAGCCGGGTCAGAATTAGATCAAACTCTACAAATAATGGAAAGAAAATTGCTTAAATTTATCATGACCCCGGCAATGATCATGGTTTTTATTTTAGGCCTGACCATGGCTTATTATATTGGCTTTAATTTTATCTGGCTTCATATCAAATTAACTTTGGTACTGATGCTAGCCGCCTATCACGGATTTCTCGCCAAATGTCGCAAAAATTTTGTTAATCATACCAATAAACATAGCCAGAAATTTTACCGCATCATCAATGAAATACCGACAGTAATTATGATTATAATTGTTTTTTTAGTAATTATAAAACCATTCTAATATGAAGGATTTAGTTAAAATAGATGAAGAAGAATTTAAAGTTAAGCTTGATATCAGATATGCCACTATAAATAATGTTTGTGGTAAAAAGCTCTATACAAGCCCAATTTGTTTTTTACATCAAGATGCTATCAAACCTTTAAAAACCGCAATTCAACTTGCAAAAAATCAAGGCCTAAAATTAAAAATCTTTGATAGTTTTAGACCTTTTGCTATACAAAAATTCATGTATCAACAATTTGGCAATGATGAATTTAAAAAAAGTTTTTTCTCTAATCCCATCTCAGGCTCAACCCCCCATTGCCGTGGAGTTGCAATCGATCTCACCTTAATTGATGAATTAAATAACGAACTTGACATGGGTAGCGGCTTCGACGAATTAAGCGAACTCGCCTATCACGGCAATCAAAATATTTCCGCCACTGCACAAAAAAACCGCTTCATCTTAATGGGCATTATGCTCTCCAGCGGCTTCAATTTCTACAGCCGCGAATGGTGGCACTATCAACTACCAAACCCTAGGAATTATCCAATTGTTGGCACAAATCAAAGCCTGTTAGCCATTTAATTAATTGCAGGTACGCTGCTGGAATCGGTTAATAGAGCCATTCCTGCAACGATAACTTGTTTTTATTTTCTGGATTGCGGCATCGCTTATGCTCCTCGATAGTGACAAGACCTCTAATAGCAAAATTCATATAAAATACTACATAATAGTTTCATCTTTTTGGTAAAAATATTTTGCTATATGCAGTATTTTATATCGATTTTGG
>CAZUPN010000003.1:0-3233 GCA_964622015.1 uncultured Rhizobiaceae bacterium
AATGATACGATTTCTGGTATATTGGGGGTGGAATTTAATATGCGGTAGCCCTGGGGCTGATTTTCTGTTCTAGCGATTTCGGCTAGGGATTGAGGGGTTTTGTCTTGTAAAGATCCGTCAAGCATGATTTTCCATTTGTAAGCTTTGGCAATTGATTTGATTAGTCAACTCAGCAGGCTACTATAGGTTTGGCTTTTGCGCTCTATGATGCTAACTTATATTTGGTTTTGTAAAATCCTTCTGACATTTTGTTTGTTGAATTTTTTACCTATTTGTAAGCGGTTGGTTTTTGAGATCCAGCTTTTGGTGGTAAATCCTAGTTGGTTTAATTGTCTGGCGGTTTTGGTTATTGATTCGGTTTCTTTGAAGGTTTGGAATGGGATTTGGATGATCTTGGCTTCTTTAGTGTTGATTGTTAGTTTGCCTTTATTGGCATCGTAACTGAAACTTTCACCCAAGAAATCAACCCAAACCCTTACAAAAAAAGCCCTAATACCACTTTTTTAATCTTCAATTAAACATAACATTTGATAATATCTTTTGCTTAACTTTTCCAGTCTTTTGGTCTCTACAGCCTTCAACCAAAAAATGCCCTATATGGGTTTTGCCATTGATTTTCTTGGAGATGTTTTGTCTTATATAGATTACTGATAGTCTTGAAAAAAAACTTTAATAAACACAACTGTTTTCTTGAGTGATTCGATGATGGAATATTATATGACAAATAGATATCAAATGTTGTTGTTTATAAACAGTCACAACAAAATGGCTATAAAAAAGAGGTTATTGTAGTGTTTGTATGGGGTTAAGGCGGTTTTGGAGGTGAAAGTTCGGGTTAATGTCTGGTTCATTCCAGATAGAATGGAAATGTTATAATGATGGAGCGGATCTCTAAGATGTTGAGCTAAAATTGCCAATAATTTTGTTAAATGTATAGCTAAATTAAATTTCTAATATTTACTCAAAATATCATATTTCTTAAAGCAAATGGCATCAAATTAAGTAGCTTCATGATAATTGCAAATGATCTTGGGAAATAAATCTCGAATTTGTCTTTGGGAAGTTGCTTGATTATATGAGAGGCGATTTTTTTGGTGGTGGTGATAAAAGGCATAGAAAAATTATTCTGATTGGTAAGTCTGGTTTTAACAAAACCTGGATTGATTAAGGTTATTTTGGTTTGGTATTTTTTAAGTTCAAAATAAAGACTTTCTACCAAATTGGAAAGGCCAGCTTTTGAGGCACCATAAAGTAAAGAATTTGGCATGCCAAAGTAACCAGCGACGCTTGAAATAACGGCAATATGACTAATTTTATTATCTTTAATTTGGGGTAGAATCTTGGTGATTAGGTTAAAAAAGCCAGTAAAATTTGTTTCAAAAATTAATCTTGCTAGCTCTGGATTAAAATTATCCAAATTCATTGGGCTATAGATTCCTGCACAAAAAATAATCAAATCAATTTTTTGCCATCTATCTTTTAAAACTCTAATTACCTGATCAAATTCATCTTGCTTAGTAACATCAAGCGCGACTGCTAAATGGTTTTTATTTTTGACTAAATCATTAATTTTTTCCAAATTACGAGCGCAGATACAAAGATTTGCACCAATTTGATCAAATTGATTATATAGCTCTTCTCCTATGCCGAAGCTGGCGCCAATAATCAAAATATTTTTATTTTGATAAAAATTATTCATCTATTTTTTGAAAAAAGATTGTCAATTTAGCAAAAGTAATACCAAATTTTTTGATTGTTGATTTATTGATTAAGGTTTTTTTATCAATTAAATACATCCAATCATCAACATTTACATTGTAGCTTTTATTGTCAACTTTAAGATTTAAAACATAATTCATATT
This sequence comes from uncultured Rhizobiaceae bacterium, assembly GCA_964622015.1. GTDB lineage: Bacteria > Pseudomonadota > Alphaproteobacteria > Rickettsiales > UBA1997 > CAZUPN01. The sequence continues at coordinate 1,863 of CAZUPN010000003.1, forward strand.
AACCGCATTGCCATCTTGAACACCTTTAGCAATACCTATGACATCACCAGCGGTTGCGCTAAAATTATTATCATCGTCAAATTTTATCTTCCAAATTCGATGATCTTTTTTGCCATCATCAAAAGTGAATTCTTCTTGTAAAACTCCCTCGTTTTTTTGCCAGCTACCAATCATATCAACTTTAAATCTTCTGGTTATTTTGCCGCTACGATCCTCTAAAATGCCAAAAGCTTCTACTTTGCCATTTAAATATTGCCTGATATCGATTTTAGGATTGTTATTGATATAATCTTTGGTAGTTATTTTTGAACAGCATGAAAGTAACATAGAAATTGTAAGTAAAATTGATATTTTGGTTAGTTTTAACATAATTTAATTTAGTTATTGGTTAAACAATATTGCACAACATTGGTTCTTTTACCATAAAAGCCAGCCGCGCAATAAGATAGATAAAAACGCCATTTTCTTATAAAATAATCATCAAATCCCAACTTTTTTACTTCATCTAAAGAATTATTAAAATTTTTTGACCATAATTCTAGAGTTTGGTAATAGCTGTCAGCAAAATCAAATTTGCTGACTATGCTAAAACCATTTTTGGCGGCTAGATTCTCAAAAACACGTTCGGATGGCAAAAATCCACCAGGAAAAATATGTTTTCTAATAAAATCGGTGCTATTGCAATATTTTTTAAATAGCTGATTATCGATGGTGATAGTCTGAATAATGGCTCTACCATTTTTATTTAGCAGCGATTTAATTTTTGTAAAAAATTCTTGCCAATATTGTTTTCCTACCGCTTCAAACATTTCAATTGAAACAATATTGTCAAATTTTTCAGTCTCTTGCCTATAGTCTTTAGTTAAAATTCGAGCTTTTAAATTTTGGCTAGCAAGTCTTTTGATAGCATATTTTGCCTGTTCATCTGAAATTGTTAGGCCAGTAATTTTCTTAGAGTTTTTAGATCCATATTCTAAAAAACCACCCCAGCCGCAGCCAATTTCTAGAATTGAATCACCATTTGGGCTTAAATTATTAAATATCCTTGAATATTTATTTTGCTGAGAGGTAAATAAATCCTGATTTAGGTGCTCAAAAATTCCAGAAGAGTAAGTCATGCTTTTATCAAGCCAAATTGAAAAAAAATCATTACTCATATCATAATGGTAACTAATATTTTTCTTACTACCTTTAATTGAATTTTTCTTAAATAGGTTTTTAATCATACCAAAAAAAGAATTAAAAAAGCTGCCGTGAAAAATATTATCTAACTTTTTTTGATTAATTACAAAAAATGACAATAAATTAGTTAAATTGTCAGTAGTAAATAAATCATCAATATATGATTCAGCAAAACCGATATCTCCATTT
>CAZUPN010000003.1:3243-12265 GCA_964622015.1 uncultured Rhizobiaceae bacterium
CATTTAGTAAAACTCTATCAATTAGATCCCAATTTTTAATTGCGATATTGGCTTTTAATTCGCTCTTATTATCACCAATTGTTACTATTTCATTTTCTGGAGTTGTAATTTCAAGATATCCTTGATCAGCCTTTTGTAAATAATTAAATATTTTATTTTTTAACATTTTGGTCGTAATTTTTATTTGTAGCAATTGTTACTTGATTATTGGGCCTAGAATTTAGGGTGAAGCAATTAACATTCTTAAAAAACAACTTTAAAGCCTGAAAGTGAATTAGAAATATGGTTTTAAAACCAGCAAAGGGAATTATAAATAAATAATAGCTAAGAGTTTTATCGCAAAATTTCTTGCTTGAGCACTTTAGATAAGTAGATAGATTTAGTCGATCTTTTTGATAATAATTAATATAGAAATCTTTTTTTTGATCATTAATAACAAATCTAAATTTATAATACCCTTCAACCTCAAAAAAAGGTGAGACATGAAATACCTTCTTGGAGCTAAACCATTGATTAGATTTAATTGGCAAGAAATCATGATTAAAAATTAAATAACTATGTCTTTGGCTAAAAGTATTATTGACCTCAGCTAAAACCGCAATTAAGTCTTTTTTGTAATCAAAGCAAAGCCAAAAGCTAACAGGATTAAAAACATAGCCAAAAATTCTTGGCTGCGTTACCAAATATATATCGCAAATATTACTGATATTATTTTGACTTAGAATGTTTTTTATCCAACTATCGCAATCTTTATCTGCACTACCATGGTCTTGATCATAAAAACTATAGATATTTGGCTTGTTTAAAGAAAATAAAAAACTTTTTAGCTGATTTTTAGCCGGCAAAGAAAATCCAATATAAAAGCCGCGATATTTGAATTGATTGATTTTGGGATAAAATCTTTTATGAAATATCTGAGCATCAAGTATTTCTAATTTTGCCATGGCGCCCTGATTTTGAGTCTATTAGCTACCTTGATTGCTGAGGATAGCCCATCTTCATGAAAGCCATATTTAGTATAGGCTCCACAAAACCAGATATTTCTTTTGCCTTGAATCTGATCAATTTTTTCTTGAGCCTCAATTGCTTTAAGGTCAAAAATTGGATGTGAGTAATTATACTGACCAAAAATTAAATCTTTTTTGATTTCTTTTTTGGGGTTCAAAGTTACAAAAAGCGGAAAATCATGATCAATTTTTTGCAAATTATTCATCCAATAACTAAGGCTGGCATTTTTATAATCAGCACTGGCAAGGTAAACCCAACTAGCCCAGCTAGTTTTCTTTACTGGCATTTGAGCTATATCTCGATGTAAAATTGCAATATTTTGACTATATTTAAAATTGCTTAAAATATCTTTTTCTTGATTAGTTGCATCTTGTAATATTTCTAAAACATCAGGAGCATGACAAGCAAAAATTACCTGATCAAATTGATATTCTTGGTTATTTTGATCAATTACAATAATTTGATTATCTTGCTGATAAACTTTTGTTATAGCTAAATTTAATTTAATCTTATCCTTAAAATTTTCACTAATTTTTTCTACATATTGCTTTGAACCACCTTCAATTGTATACCATTTAGGCTGATTAAAGATGGTTAGAAGGCCGTGATTATAAAAAAATTGTAGAAAACTTTTGGCTGGATAATTTTTGATCATTTCAATTGGGCAGCTCCATATTGCAGAGGCCATGGCAAATAAATAATATTGCTTGAAATATTGACCAACGCCAATTTTATCAATAAATTCTTCCAAAGTAGAGTTGGGCAGAGTGCTATTTTTAAGCAATTTAGTTGCAAGATAATTAAATTTTATGATATCAAAAAGCATTCGCCAAAATTTTAGATCAAAGAGATTTTTTTGATTTCCAAATAATCCCAAGAGGCTCGCTGCGCTATATTCAAATTTATCGTCAATGCTGATAGCAAATGACATTTTGCTTTCTTTAATTTTAACTTTTAGATGTTCAAATAATGATTTTAAATGATGATAAGTGCTAAAATTATAAACAATAAAACCAGTATCGACTGCGATTTTTTTAGTATCTTTTAAAGTGGGATAGCCAATCTCAACTGTATTTGCATGGCCCCCAAGATAATTATTTTTTTCAAAGAGAGTTATTTGATGATTATTGTTATTTAACAACCAAGACATTCCAAGGCCAGAAATTCCAGCGCCAATTATTGCTATTTTCATTAAACTGATAAAAGATTAGATTAAATATTCTTAACAAGATTCTATCTCAGTTAAATAAAAATTGTAAACAATAATGGCAAATTTTTTAATCATAGCAGCTTCTAGTATAATTGGTGAATCAACCTGTGATTTACTAAAAAGACAAAATCATAATTTATATAAAACATCAAGATCAGAGGCCAAAATTATACCAGATATGATTTTGGATGCTTCTGACTTTGAAGCGGTTGATCAGGCTTTTTTAAATGCAAAACAAAAATTTGGTCAAATAGATGGGGTGGTTAATTTTTCTGGCTCACTTCTTTTAAGATCGGCTCATTTAACCAGCAAAGATCAATATCAAGAAGTAATTAATAGCTCGCTTACAACCTCTTTTGCGGTTACAAGAGCGGCTGGAAGGCATATGAATAATGGTGGTTCAGTAGTTTTTATTTCCTCAGCTGCCGCCTCAATTGGACTTGTAAATCACGAAGCAATATCTGCGGCCAAAGCTGGCGTTATTGGTTTAGCTCTTTCTGCAAGCGCAACTTATGCTGAAAAAAATCTCAGATTTAATGTAGTTGCGCCTGGTCTTGTTGCAACTAGCTTAACTAAAAATATCACTGCCAACCAACAATCACTAGAATATTCAACTTCTATGCATTCACTTGGAAGAATCGGTAAACCAGAAGACATAGCAAGGGCAGTGGTTTTCTTGCTTGATCCTAAAAATGATTGGATCACTGGCCAAGTATTAAATGTTGATGGTGGATTAAGCAGTTCAAAAACAAGGATTAGAACTTAGAATTTTAGCATCATTTTGTGTGAAGATGTAGCAAAACTTACGCTAAATTAGAATATCAAAGAAACCAAGCCAAGATCGAGCTAGATGAAAAATATGATCGGTTTTACATGATAGAATCAACCAACAAAGATATTATAGGGCAAAATGCAGTTAATCAATATCAGGATCTGCAACTGGTCGAAAGAGCCTTTAACTCAGTTAAAAACCATATTGAAATTAGACCAGTATTTCATTATAAACAAAGCAGAATTAAAGGTCATATCTTCAGCTGCTTCATGAGCTATTTCTTACTTCATAAATTTAAGCAAGAAACCGAAGACTTACTCAAAGAACACACTCTGGATTTTTTACTAACTCAAACAAAATTAATCCAAAAAACCTGTTTTAGAATTGGCAATTTCTGCTTTGATAAAATTAAAAAACCCTCCCCAATCCAAGAAGAAATTCTTAAAAAATTCAAAATATCCTGTTGTGTTTAATTGAAGATTAACAAAGTGGTATTAGGGCTTTTTTTGTAAGGGCTTGGGTTGGTTTCTTGGATGAAAGTTCGGTTTATAGTAAAATCTGGAATAACAATCATTATTGCCGATCATGATTGATTAAAATTTGTTTAAAAAAACTCTTGACGCTATAAAATAGCAAATATAATCTCGTTGGTAAGATTGGTCTAGGTTACTATCGTTTGGTCAATTGCTGTTTGGGGTGTATATGTTATAAAAATAATGTAACCAATCAAGACCTATACACACGTCGGGTTTACGTGGTGGTGGCCCCAAGCAGAACTTGTTTTCATTGATTTCCAATTCCCTAGGTTACAATTATCCATTACTTGCTTTTATTAAAATCTTAATTCCATTCATTAAATATTTAATCTGATTTTTTTGTTAAAATGATAGATTATAAGAGTGATATAATACCAGATACCAAACAAATTATTGAATTATACCAATCATCAGGGATTAATCGTCCGATTGATGATTTTGATAGAATTAGTAAAATGTATTCTTATTCCAATCTGATTGTAACTGCCTGGAATTTAAGCGAATTAGTGGGAATTGCCAGATCATTAACAGATTTTTGTTATTGTTGTTACCTGTCTGATCTTGCGGTAAAAAAGGAATATCAGCATCAAGGCGTTGGAAGAAAACTAATTAGCCTAACCAAGGAAATAATTGGTCCAAAGTCAATGTTACTACTGCTATCAGCTAAAGATGCTATGAATTATTATCCTAAAATTGGGTTTCAAGCTGTTGATAATGGCTTTATTATCAAAAGGAACTGAGATCGTGAAAATTTGTCACGGGCTAAACCTATTATATTACCCCTCCCCATATAACACCGCTCACTTATACTAACCCTTAGCATACCCAAACCAAAGTTTTATTTTGTCAGAATACTTACCCTCGCAAGCCTTGACAATTCTAGCGTGATGAATTGTCGAATTATCAAGAATTAAATATAATTTCGATGTCTGATCTTTGATTAATCGTCGCAGAAACTTAATGAGAACTTTTCCATTCATTTTATTTTCAAAAATCATAAACCTCGCAGAACCGCTATTAGCAATGACTGAAACCATGTTGACAGCAAATCTGCTTGATGGAATTGCTAATATCGAAATCTTGCCTTTTGCTGAAAATTCTTTAGCAATAATTTCTCTTGATGAAAGAGAAGTCTCATCACTTCAATGAATTAAGGCTTTTTCGCTCTTAGCTTTGCTTTTTATTTTTGGATATTCTTTGTCAATTGATTCTTGAATTATTGCTGGTTGCTGCTTGTAAGATTTAAAAGCAGGCTTTTGTGGTGTCATCTTCCACTTGTCTAGAAGCCTTGAGATTGTAGTGATGCTATTCTGGTTGGAGCTTGACATAATCTAAGATTAATCCTCAACTACATCAGAAAAATGATGAAGAAAAACCCATTATCGGCAATGCAGCTATTACAGAATTTTTTGATCAGAATTTTATCGGGGATTTTTGGGATATTTTCTAGGATTTTTTGTGCTTTAGAAAATATTGCGATTGAAGTTTTTTTGGGGGGCTAGGGTTTAGAATTGGGTACTTCGGTGGGGACTATTTAGTTTTTTGGAAAGTTAGATTTGCGACGGCCCCCATATCCAAGGGTCTTTGCTTCAGATGCCGCCCATAATCTGCGACCCATTTCATTTAGGCAAAATGAAATGATTGTTTAAGTTATTTTTGCACAGCTCCTAAATGAAGGTATAGTTAAAATACCATTGATTTGCTGATCATGCTGATTTATCTCAAATTGGCAACTTTGCTTAGCTAATATTTGATTAATTTGGTCGCAACTTACTGCTGATAAGTCAATATTTTCAGCTTTTGTTTTTAAATAAAAAATTACGATCAACTCATCTAAATGACTAACCATCGCTGCAATTACCACATTGCCACCCTTATCTAATTTCAGCAGCAAAGAAAGAATCTTTTTTATAGCTTCAACAAAAACCAGCCGATCAATTTTAAGACTTAGCATATTTTTAGGCTCGTAAGGCTGCTCAAATTTAATGCGATTTTGATATTTTTCGCCAAGATGAACAATAAAATCTTCAATAAAATCAGTAATTGAAAAAATTTCTTCTTCAACATTTAATTTATTATCAATTACATTTTCATCAAGTGCGTTACAAATAATTGCCTTAAGCTTAACCGCGCTTAAATAAATTTTATTAATATCTTCCAAATAACGACGATGCGGTAATGGGCCATATGGCTCCTTACGCAAAACTAGCGAAATTTGATTGATGGTATCGATATGTTGCGATAATTCTAAAGGTAAAACGCTTGATACCTGGCTTTTGATATTTTTAATATCACGATTGTGAGTTTCTTTAACTTTAACCAAATTAATGGTTTTTTCTTTAACTTTGGCAATTAAAAGGTCAAAATCAATTGGCTTAATCAAATAATCATTGGCAGAAAGATTAGCGCCCTTAATTACATCTTCTTTTTGACCCAAAGCAGTTAGAAATATAAAGGGAGTGGTATTATTTCTGATATTTTTACCCTCTCTAACCATCTTTAACAGGCCATAGCCATCAAGCTCTGGCATCATGATATCGGAAATAATTAAATCCGGTTTATTTTGCATAAAACTTTCAAAACCAAGCTTGCCATTATGAGCCTCAAACACTTCAAAACCCTCATCTCGCAAAATTTCAGAAATATTTTCACAAATATCTGGCTCATCTTCAACGCATAGAATTTTTATTTTATCTTCGCTCATATTTTTTAAATCAAAGTTAAATTCATAACAATTTGGATCCGTTAAAATTCCTTAAAATTTCGCTTACTATTTCATCATCAGTTAGATCTTTTTTTTGTTCATCTTTTTGTGCGATTGGCTGATTAGAATCAAGATTTTGGCTAATTTTGGGTGTAATTACTTCGCTTTTCAACTCCTTATTATCGGTATTTTGAATTATGGTTTTTAAATCCGGCAAATCATGTAAATAGCAGATTCTTGCCAGCAACATCTCAAAAATAATTTTTGGACAATTGCTATTATGTATTTCGCCCAGGCCTTTAAGCAACATTTGCCAAATTCTGGTTAAAGCTGATAATGAAATCTGATCAGCTAATTCTATAATTTTACTTTTTTGCCAAGCCGAATATTCATCTAAATGATAATTGGGAATTAATTTTGCTGAGGTAATTTTGTGATTTATGATCATCAAATCCTGAATCAAACAAGTAATATCCGACGAGTAATTATAAAATTCTTCAAACTTGGCAATTCCAAGGGCAAAATTACCATTTAAAATCGCGATAAATAACTCAATTAACTTGTTTTTATCATTAACCAGTAACATTTTTTCAACGGTTTCAATCGCTAATAATTTTTGATAATTATTAACTGATAAAGCCTGATCAAGGATTGATAAAGCATCACGCACCGAACCTTCTGACATTTTGGCAATTAAAATTAATGCCGCCTCATCAGCCTCAAATCCTTCTTTTTGTAAAATATTTTTAAGATGATTGGCAATTTCTTTTTCGTCTAATCTTCTTAAATCAAACCTCTGACAACGCGAAAGAATAGTGATTGGAACTTTTTTAATTTCAGTAGTAGCAAAAATAAATTTTACATGGATAGGAGGCTCTTCTAAAGTTTTAAGTAAGGCGTTAAAAGCACTATTACTTAACATGTGAACCTCATCAATGATATATATTTTGTGACGCGCCATCACCGGCCGATAAGCAATGGAATCAATAATTTCACGAATATCATCAACCCCGGTTTTACTCGCCGCATCAATTTCAATTACATCTTGATGTTTTGAAGCCGCAATTAAGCGACAATTATCACAAATCCCACAAGCAATTCTAGTTCTTAAATCATCTAAATTACCTTCACTAGAGTCAGCAATATTTCCCAAACAATTAAATGATTTGGCAATAATTCTCGCAGTAGTAGTTTTTCCAACCCCTCTAATCCCGGTTAAAATATAAGCATGATGCAAACGCTGCTTGTTAATTGCATTGCTTAAAGTAGTAACTAAAATTTCCTGTCCGATTAATTCCAAAAAATTATTGGGGCGATATTTACGCGCTAAAGCGAGGTATGAAGAGTCTTGATCTGAATGGCTATCGTGATTATCCTTAGAAAAATTATTCATTATTTATCAATTTGAATTAAGGTTGGAGCCACTTAATTATTAGATTTGAAGTAAGAGCGACCCGCCCTAACCAACACATGGCTGCTTCCTTTCGAACCTGACCAGATTAGCAAGCCAAAACGCCCGCTCTTACTCCATTTATAATCTTGGCAAAATTAAAAAATTATGCAAGCAAGATTTTTGAATTCTGGAGATAATATACTTAATTTTGCAAGAATTAAGTATATTATCCCCAGAACTACAGAACTCAACTAACTCAAACTCAAAAACTCCAAAATTGATCTGTTAAATTATAAATTACATTTATAGGACTCACGCACCAACCATCCCAAACCCTCGGATTCCTAAGTTACTCTATGAGGCAATCATCAAGCAATCCGCGCTTAATTTGCTAAACTGTTTGTCCCGTTTTATAAGCTATTTGTTTAAGCCAAACCCAAACCAGTATTGCACAGGCAATATGATTTTTTTGGATTCAAGCTTTATGATATTGGCATTTTTCAACACTAGTTGTTTGTTTTAATTCTCTGTAAAACTGCTCGATCTTCCATCTTTTGGTACACATTTTTCATGCATCAGAGGATCAAGCGCAAACCATTGAGCATGATCGGCAAAGTTGGTTAGGGTATAATTTATCTGGGTTAATAGCAGATATTGGCAGTAATCTAATTTGCTGATAGTCATATTAACTCTCCTGTTGTTGATAAAGGCTTGGCGTGAGGATTCTTTAACGGTAAATTTATTGATTCGTCAATTTAAATTTTGGGTTGGTGCGTAAGTCCTATGTAGATAAAATAAGGCTCCAATCTTTGCGATGGATTTTTTCAGCAGGCGAGATTTTAACTATAGAAATATTACAAAAATGGCTGGAACAAAATCATAATGGTAATATTATTAGGGGTGAGAATTTAATATGCGGTAGCCCTGGTAAGTGCTATAAATAATCAAATATTAGCATTATACAAATCAAGCAATTACATTTATTGCTAATGATAAAAAAATCAATAGATTTATGCTTTACCTAAGGTCGGAAACTTTTAAAAACAGCAAATTAATCATATGATTCAAGATAATCATCTAACAATTATTATTTCCCTCTTTAATCTCGGATTTTTTGGCGGATTTAGCCATTGTATCGGGATGTGCGGACCTTTTGTGTTGATGCAGGTTGGTAATAGATTGCAGCAAACTTCTCTGGAAGGGTTTTCTCATTTTTCTCGGTTAAAAAATTTGGCTTTACTTCCTTATCATTTAGGGCGGATTACTACTTACTCAATGATTGGCTTTAGCAGTTCTTTTATCATCCAAAACATTACCGCAAATAAACAATTTAAGCTATTATCGGCAATATTATTGATTTTTGCTGCGTTATTTTTTTTAAATTTATTAAATTTTCGAT
>CAZUPN010000003.1:12275-46819 GCA_964622015.1 uncultured Rhizobiaceae bacterium
CCGCGTTTTTTGGCATAATCTATCAGAATTTATTTTCAAAAAAATTGTAATTTTTAGATTGGTAAAAAATTACCTGTCAAATTTGCTGGCAAAACTTTTTTTAGATCCAAGGGGCTTAAATGGTTATTTGCTTGGCATAATGCTCGGCTTTATTCCTTGTGGTTTACTTTACGGCGCCTTTGCATTAGCGGCAACAATTAAATCACCATTGATTGCGGCATTTGCAATGATGATATTTGGCTTTGCTACCATTTCATCTTTATTTATGGCGGCAATTGGCGGTTATGGTATCTTTAAAATGAAATATTTAAATCTAAAATTAATTTCTAAAATAATAATTTTGATTAATTCGCTAACTCTTATTATAATTGCACTTGGCTTAATCAAATCAATAATTTAAAAAAAATGGCTGAAAAAAATAACCAAAATATAGCTATAAATTACAATTATGACGTAATTAAACTCTTTACTATTGCCGCAACCTTTTGGGGTGTGGTTGGCTTTTTGATGGGGGTGATAATTGCGTTTCAACTGACTTTTCCAATATTAAATCTTAATTTGGAATGGACGAGTTTTGGCAGATTAAGGCCGCTACATACTTCAGCGGTGATTTTTGCTTTTGGCGGTAATGTGCTATTTGGCACTAGTTTTTTTGTCGTTCAAAGAACTTGCCAAACCAGATTATGGGGCCGCGAAGGTTTATTAAAATTCATTTTCTGGGGTTATCAGCTATTTATTATTATGGCGGCCTGGGGCTATGTTAACGGCATTACTCAAGCCAAGGAATATGCTGAGCCGGAATGGTATGCTGATTTGTGGCTATTAGTAGTTTGGGTTTGCTATTTCATAGTATATATAATGACAATCAGAAACCGCAAAGAACCCCATATTTACGTTGCTAATTGGTTTTATCTGAGCTTTATTGTCACCGTTGCAATTTTACATATCATCAATAATTTAGCGATTCCGCTTCGATGGGATAGCACTCAAAGCTATCCGATTTTTGGCGGCGTGCAATCAGCAATGATTGAATGGTGGTACGGTCATAATGCAGTTGGCTTCTTTTTAACCGCAGGTTTCATTGGTATTATGTATTATTTTATACCAAAAAGAGCTAATCGTCCGGTTTATTCTTATCGCTTGTCAATTTTACATTTTTGGTCGCTGATCTTTATTTATATTTGGGCTGGACCTCACCACTTACATTACACTGCTTTGCCAGACTGGGTACAAACTTTAGGTATGACCTTCTCAATTATGCTATGGATGCCATCTTGGGGCGGTATGATTAATGGTATCATGACTTTATCTGGCGCCTGGCATAAATTACGAGAAGATCCAGTGCTTAGATTTTTAGTTACCGCAGTGGCATTTTATGGCATGAGTACTTTTGAAGGGCCGTTAATGGCAATTAAATCAGTAAATTCACTTTCTCATTATACTGAATGGACCATTGGCCACGTTCACTCCGGAGCTTTGGGTTGGGTTGCCTTAATTAGCTTTGGCGCGCTTTATCATATGGTGCCAATTTTATGGAATAAAAAAGAATTATATTCAACCAAATTGGTTAATATTCACTTTTGGATTGCCTCAATTGGAATTGTACTTTACATCGTTTCGATGTGGATTGGTGGCATTACCCAAGGATTAATGTGGCGCTCTTATGATCAGATGGGATTTTTACAATATTCTTTCATCGAGTCAGTAAAAGCAATGCATCCGCTTTATTTGACCAGGGCAATTGGTGGCCTCTTTTTCTTAACCGGCGCCCTAATTATGTCCTATAATTTCTATAAAACAATTAATTTAAAACCAGTTAAATCATGCTAAAATATCATGATAAAATCGAAAGAAATTCGATTCTGCTGCTAATTCTCATGGTTATCCTGGTATCAATTGGTGGTATCATTGAAATCGTGCCGCTTTTTAGAATCGAAACTACTATTGAAAAAGTTTCCGGTATGCGTCCTTATACTCCCTTGGAATTAGCTGGCGCAAAAATTTATAAAAGAGAAGGCTGTTATGGCTGCCATTCGCAACAAGTTAGGGTATTGCGCGATGAGGTTGAAAGATATGGCCATTATTCTTTAGCCGCGGAATCAATGTATGACTTTCCTTTTCAGTGGGGATCAAAAAGAACCGGCCCTGATTTAGCAAGAGTTGGCGGCAAATATTCTGATGAATGGCATAAATTACATTTAATTAATCCTAGAAATGTAGTTACTGATTCCATCATGCCGGGCTATAAATTTTTGCCATTAAGAGATGCCAAAATTAGCGGCCTTGCCGAAGATATGGAGGTATTAAGAAAATTAGGCGTTCCTTATAATGATGAGATGATTGAAAACGCAGTCAGTGACGCGGTAGTACAAGCATCAGAAGAACGTGACTCTGCTGGCTTAGAAAAAAGATATGGCAAAGTAAATATTCGCGATTTTGATGGCAATCCCGACAAAGTAAGTGAGATGGATGCCTTAATTGCCTATTTACAAGTACTTGGAACCATGGTTGATTTTAAAAAATAATAATTTTTAAAGTAAAATGAATTTGATCGATTTGTTAATTAAAAATTCTCCAATAATTGCCTTATTCATCTTTTTGGCCATATTTTTAGTCGTTATTTATTTGGTTTTTAGGCCAAAATCCAAGAAAAAATTTGAAGAATTTGCCCGCATTCCTCTAAGCGAAGAAGAGGCGGATAAAGAAAAATAAAATTTATGCTAGATCAAGAAAAAGATAAAAAAAATAATAATCAACCTGAAACTACCGGTCATGATTGGGATGGGGTTAAGGAATATAATGTCCCCGCCCCTAGATGGTGGTTAATTGTCTGGATTATTTGTATAATTTGGGCTTTTGGCTATTGGGTATTTTACCCCACCTGGCCGACTAAATCCGGTAACTCTAAGGGAATATTACACTGGTCAACAAAATCTGAACTTACAGAAGCGCAGCAAGAAATTGAATCTAAAAAAGATGTCTATTTAAAGAAATTTGAAAAAAGTAGCTTTGCTGAAATTGAGCAAGATCCAAATTTATTAGAATTTGCTTTAAATGGCGGCCATGCTGCCTTTAAAGAAAATTGCGCCGCTTGTCATGGCAGTGGAGCGCAAGGTGGCAAAGGATTTCCCAATTTAAATGATGATGATTGGATTTGGGGTGGTAAAATTGATGATATTTATACCACTTTAAAATACGGAGTTCGATCCCCTCATAAAGATACCAGAGTAGCGCAAATGCCAGCCTTTGGATTTGCAAAATTACTAACTACCGCAGAAATTAACGAGGTTGCTGATTATGTTATAGCCCTGTCAAATAAAGCAATTACTGCCGAAACTTTAGCTAAAAGTAAAGGAGCGGATATTTTTAAAAATAACTGCGCTTCTTGCCATGGCCTTAATGGCGAGGGAAATAAAAATATCGGCGCTCCTAATTTAACTGATAAAATTTGGCTTTATGGCGCAAGCCGCGAAGAAATAATTTATACCATTTATTATGCGCGCCTTGGCGTTATGCCTTACTGGAGCGGCAGGTTAGATGACAATACTATTCGCGAATTAGCAATTTATATTCATTCACTTGGTGGCGGACAATGACAAATCTTAAAAAAAGATTTACCAAAATAGCTGTTTATTTTTTAGCCTTTATTTTAATTGCATTACTGCTAGTTAAGCCATTTAATTCTTTTTGCAGCCTAACTTCAAAATGTAATCCAATAATTTTAAGCTATTATTTACCAAGCAAAAAAGGTAATCAGGATTTTGAGGTTAATTTTAAGGCCGAAAATCAATTATCAACTCTTGAATTTAAAGTCTTAACCCCAAAAGCAACAATTAAAACCGGTCAAAATATCACCATAATTTTCACCGCAAAAAATCTCAGCAATCACCAAATTAAAATCCGCCCTGAATATTTTATCGAGCCAAAAAATGCTGATAACTATATCACGCGCTATCAATGCCTCTGCTTTAAAGAGCATATGATCCCCGCCAATCAAGAAATCCAAATGCCCTTTCGCATAAAAATTGATCCTAAAATCGAACAAGACCAACATTTTAGCAAAAATAATATAATCAATATGGGATTTAAGATATAAAGCTTTTGTCCCTCTATCAAGAAGGGGAGGAGAAGAAAAAACAGGTACCTTTTTATTTCAAATTACCAATTCTATAAACTTCTTCGCCATTTTTTTGCAAGATATCCTGGATTTCTTCTGCATCTTTTTCGCTACATACTAATACCATCCCGATCCCGCAATTAAAGGTGCGGTGCATTTCTTGATCGGTAATTTTTCCTTGTTTTTGTAGCCAGGAAAAGATTGCTGGAATTTGCCAAGAATTATAATTGATATTGGCTGATCGGCCTTTGGTTAAAACTCTTGGCAGATTTTCAATTAATCCGCCGCCAGTGATGTGAGCTAGGGCTTTTATTTTGCCAGTTTTAATTGCTGCTAAGCAAGATTTTACGTAAATTCTGGTTGGCTTGATTAAAATTTCGCCGAGAGTTTTTTTGACACCATCACAATCAGTTATTTTATGGCTAAAGCCGATATCTTTTACTTTTAAAATATGCCTTACCATTGAATAACCATTAGAATGGATGCCACTTGATTTAATGCCAAGTAAAACATCTTTTGCTTTAGTTGCTTTTGGCAAAATTGCATCACGCTCAACGGCGCCAACGGCAAAGCCGGCAAGATCATATTCATTTTCCTGATAAATGCCTGGCATTTCAGCGGTTTCACCGCCAATTAAGGCACAATTTGCTTGCTTGCATCCTTCAGCAATTCCGGCAATTACTTCGCTGGCAGTTTTAACTGATAATTTTGAACAGGCAAAATAATCAAGGAAAAATAACGGCTCAGCACCTTGAACAATCAGGTCATTGACCGACATTGCAACCAAATCAATCCCGATAGTATCATGTTTATTTAATGCCAAGGCGATTTTTAATTTAGTACCAACGCCATCGGTTGAAGAAACCAGAATCGGATCTTTAAAATTACATTTTTTAAGATCAAATAATGCGCCAAAACCTCCTAATTCAGAAGCAACTCCGGATCTTTTAGTAGCTAGTGCCAAGGGTTTAATTTTATCGATTAATTGGTTACCAGCATCAATATTAACACCGGATTCTTTATAGCTAATTGACATTTAAAGTTTATTAATTGAATTTTACTGATTAAGATGTTTAATACCAAGGTCATACATCAAAGAGGCATCCTAAATAGGATTGAAATGTTTGTCAATTTGAAGATCTCTGAAATTTATTAAAAATCTAAAAATTATCAACTTATATGAACTTTATCAAGAATCTTAATTTCTTGGTTTTATTGCCAATAATTTTTATCATCATAAATTTTGATGCCATAGCCGCGCAAAATATATATGAGGTAGAAAATATACAAATTAATAGTAGTGCAGCAACCCCGTCTCAGGCCCGGGATTTGGCGATTGCTAATGCTCAAAAAAACGGCTTGGTAATTTTGCTTGATAGGCTTGGCGTTGATAGTAAAATTATTGATGATAGTAGCAATGAGGAGATTGCAGATTTGATTCGCTCCCGTCAAATTATTGACGAAAATATTGCTGGCAATAATTATTCGGCGATTTTTAATCTGGTCTTTGCTAAAGATTTTGTTGATGATTTTTTACTTAGAAAAAATGCTCAAAATAGCGAGTCAAAATCCGGCTTAAACCAAGCTACCGAAAATAAAACAGCGCTTCTGATTCCAATTAAAATTCTAAAAACCGAAGCTTTATTATGGGAAAATAATAATGATTGGAAAGGCGCTTTAGAGCGCATTCTTCAAGATCAATTAGTAAGCCAGTTAAAAATTCCAATTGGTGATCTAGGTGATATTGCCAATGTTAATGTTGAAGAAATTTCTAGTTATGGTTATTTGCAATTTGAACAACTGCTTGAAAAATACCATAGCGACTTTGTTTATCTGGCTTTTTTTGATTATGATTATATTGAAAATAAAGCTATTATTACCCTAAAAACTATGCGTAAATTTCAAACTAAAGAAGTTAAATTAAGCTTGGTCAATGTTGAGCGCCTGGATTATGTTAATTTCTTAAGCAAAGTTGCTCAAAGAGCTACTGAATATCTATTAAATCCGCAAAATTTTAACTCTGCTGATGACACTAATTTAAGCGATAAAAAAATCTCACAAAATATAGCTGAAATGACGATTCTGGTTTCAAGCTTAGATGAATGGCTGGTAATAAAAAATCGAATCGAGGCCAGTAATTTAATCAATCAGATGGAAATAAAATCAATTTCACGCGGCAAGGTTAAAATCTTGGTTAATTATATCGCCGCCAATCCAAATATCATTGACTCTTTTGCTAAAATTGGTTTATTTGGCATCAAAGAATCTGATAATTCTTATTTATTATCCTTAAAGCCTTTGGTTAAATGACAAATTTAAGCAGCAAAAATTTTTTATCGGCCTTATTTTTTATTTTCGCAATTGCAACCCTCTATTTGTTAAGATCAATAATTTGCCCATTTGTTTTTGCAATAATTATTGCTTATTTTTGTAACCCTCTGGTTGATAAATTAACTGATAAATACAAATTATCACGCCTAACCTCCTCATTGCTGATTGTCTCAATATTAGTGATTTTATTGGTTATAATTTTGATGATTTTACTACCGATAATTTTTGGACAGCTGGTAGAATTTGGCGCTGCGTTTGGCAGTTATATTAAAGTTACTATTGATAATTTTTATCCCAAAATTATAAATCTTGCTAGCTCAATTGGCATCAAATTGGACAGTGAATCTAAATATTTAATTGATCAAAAAATGGTCAGTGATCATATTTTTGATTTTTCCAGTAATATTTTAGGTAATGCCTTATCATCATCACTTAGTTTAATCGATATTATCTTAACGATCTTTATCATTCCGATTTTAATTTTTTATTTTCTTAAGGATTGGCAAATAATTATTACCAAAATTCACGATAATTTGCCTGACAATATTACCTCCTTAACTCAAAAAATATTTACCGATATTAATCTGGTTCTTTTGGGATATATTCGTGGCCAATTTAATATTTGCCTGATATTAGCCTTATTTTATAGCCTGTCTTTAAGCCTTGCTGATCTTAATTTTGGATTTTTAATTGGCTTATTTGCCGGCTTTATTGCCTTTATTCCATATATCGGGGCGGCATTAAGTATTGCTATTGCAGTGATTGTCGCTTTTTTTCAATGGGGCTTTGATGTTAAAAATCTAACAATTATTGCGGTAATTTTTATTATCGGCCATTTGGTTGAATCAAATTTTTTGACTCCCAAATTAATTGGCCCCAGAGTTGGTCTTCATCCTCTATGGATAATTTTTGGACTTTTTATTTTTGGAAAGTTATTTGGCTTTCCAGGATTGTTACTAGCAGTACCACTAACTGCAATCTCGGGAGTAATAATTAAATCACTGATCAAAAATTTTAGCAAAGCATGAGCGATTATATAGTTAAAAACGTCGAAAAATTAGCCAGCGAAATTAATTCTGACAAAAGAAAATCAATTGGCGAAATCTCTAAAGAGCTTGGAGTTGAAGCCCATGTAATTAGATTTTGGGAAAGTAAATTTGAACAAATCAAACCAGAAATCGGTCGCGGAAAAAGAAGATATTACCGCAAAAAAGATCTTGAAATTTTAAGAAAAATTAAAAATTCTCTCTATGACCAAGGCTACACAATAGCGGGATTACAAAAGCTCTTAAAAAATAAACAAAATCATCACAAGCCAAAACCGGATATTGACTCAGCTTTATTAGATATCGCCAAAAGTTTTTCCAGAAAAAATCACAGCCTATTTGACGAGAAAGATAATTATATCGCAGATAGTCAGGAAGAATTTCAAATTACCATCGAAGATTTTATCAGTCAGGATCATGAGATTAGAACCGGTGACGATGATATCTTGGACCGGAGAGAAGAAATTTTGTCGATGATTGGCAATATTCGAAACAATCTAGCCAAATTAAAATCTTTTATTTGATGAATGAAAATCATAAGGTCGTCGATAAAAACCCATGATCGCAGCTGGTTTTGTCCAAATGTTGGGTGGCATAGCCTGGTTATCAGTATGTTAGGAGCATTTATTTAGGAGATTTTGGGTGATACTGATTTTTGCATGACAGTAACCAAAAATCTGCATCTGGTACTATATATTGAAAATAATTTTTTGACAAAAATTAATATTATTTTTAATTATTTAGGAAAGGCGACAATCAATCCTTTGTTTTAAAGATTACTGCTTAACAATTGTTACTGAGCGGCGATTCTTGGCCCAGGCTTCTTCATTTGATCCTGGTACCAAAGGATGATCTTTGCCATAGCTAACGGTTTTGAGTCTTTTTTCATCAATACCATTATCGGTTAAATATTTTTTAACCGCTAAGGCTCTTTTTTGACCAAGTGTAAGATTATATTTTTCGCCACCTCTTTCATCGCAATAACCCTCAATTATCGCTTGAATCTCAGGATTATTTTTTAGCCAGGAAAGCTGATGATCTAACATTTTTTTTGCTTCACCATCTATATCACTAGAATTGAAAGCAAAAAATACTCTACGATATTCCTTATTGTTATCTTGAATTTTATTGGTCACAACATTGCTACTAGCTAGCTTGTCAGCATTACATTGACATGCAGCAACTGATAAAGCCGCAATTAAAATAAATATTTTTTTTAGCATTTGATTTTTCCTTTTATTGTTATTTATAGATACCAAAAGTAATTAACATTTTTTATTAATTTTTACTTTCGAAGTCAATAGTTGAATTAATTACTTAAATTTTACTCAAATAAATTACGAATAGTGACCGGCACAAAAGCCGATAATTTATTGGTTTTAAAGTTTGCTTCTTTTTGGTCTTTAGATTTTTCATATTCATATTTTATGCCAAATAAACCACCGCCTTCGCCACCGGTAAATAAACCTCTAACCACCCCGCCAATTAAAGGAACTTTGCCAATGCCAAACAGATTATTGATAAAATAACCAGGAATTATCATGCCGTTAATTTTAAAACTATTATCCTCAAAATTTAGCCAGCCCTTGGCGGTGATACCAATTGTGTAATTATTGGCAATTAAAGATTTGATGTTAAGTATATAATAATCATCGAGCACAAATTCTAATTTTAACTGATCAAAAGAAATTTTCTGATTAGTAACAATTTTATCCTTTACCTGCGACACTAATTGATTGCTGTATATTTTTTTTACTTCCGATCCCTCATAAAAAGTAATCCCATCGCTGATTCTTAAGGTGCCATCAAGAATTGATTTATTGTTAATGAATTTATTTTTAATATCAATTTTAGTATTACCGGCCAGAATTTTATCGGATAAATTAAATCCACGAATTAGAAGCGAAATATCGGTAATTGAACCGGTAATATTAGAAAAATTATCGTCCTTTTCTCTACTAATTTTAATATTCATTAATGGCTGATTATCAGATTTGACGGCGCTGATAAAGCCATCATAGCAAAATTTGGCACTACAATTTAAATTAAGATAAAGATTCTTAATCTTTTTGTCATCCGCCAGTAAAATATGATTAATATTTAACTTTAAATTTAGATTGGACAAATCGCCATTTTTAGAAGAAATGAATGATTTATTTTTAATTAAATTTTCTAAATCAAGCCTTTTACCGCTTAACTCAAGCTGCTGCAGTGAATTTTTTTTGTTTACACCATATTTCAGACGATAACTATTTCTGGCAAAATTATTGGTTACATCAAGTTTAGTAAGCAACCAAGGAGAAGTTTCAAAAATAATCGCAGCATTAATTTTAGAGGTTACTTCTCGATTATTCTTGTTTTTTTGAATCTGCCATAAATTGATATTTCTAACCTGTATTTTCTTATCTATATATGACATTATAAAATCAAGAGCCGATTTGTCATTTAGATCCTTATTAATAGCAAGCTGATCAATTTTTAACCAGACCTTGCTTAAATCAATATTACTGACAAAATCACTGCTAGAAGCATGTTTTTTGACATTAACATTTAAATCTCCCTTGGCCCAAGAATTATCAAGATTAGAAATTTTGGAATCAACATTAAGATCAACATCCTTTAAAGTAAAATCTCGATCTATTGGTAGCTTGATATTAAAGTTACTAATCGCATTGCCATTAAAATATTTTTTTATTTGCTCTAAAAATTTATTTTTGTAATTAATATATTTTAATAAATCTTCAGCTGCCCCATCAGAAATGCCGTTAATTTTTAATATGATGTTTTTGGTATGAAAATCATCAATTGTAACCAAGCCTCCCATAAGCTTACTATTTAAGACATCGCCCTTACTTAGAACTATCTTCATATTGTCTTTGGTGAAATTTGCAACACCGTCAATATTGGTAATTTCGGGGAAATAGTCGTCATATCTGAGATTGCGGCCGCTAAAATTTACTAAAGCATCAAGCTTCTCCAAATCATAATGCTGATCATCTTTTTTAAGACTGAATTTGGTATGAGCATCGCTTACCAAGCCACCTTTAATATGGGTAGTAACCCAACTCCTAATATCATTTTGATTTAAAAATACCGGCCATAATTTTTCAATATCATCACCTGGCAGATTTGCTAAATTAATATCAAAATCTAATATTTGATTCTCGGGATCATTATAATTGGACAGTAAGAGCGACATCGATAATTTTGCCCGATCAAAATCAGCGCTGACCTTAGATAGAAACAAAGATGAGGTTTTGCTGTCAATATTGCCACTAACCACTAAATTTTTAAAATCAATTTTCTTAGAAAAAAAATCCAACAATTCAAAACTACCTAAGGCAGAAGAAAGTTGAAAATTTGCATCAAGTAAATCTCCTCGTCTGCTATTTAAGCTGGCCACCAGATTAAAACTACCATCTATTTTATCCAAAAATCTTAGCCGGGGATAAATATTAACAATCGAATTAGCAATTAGATTTGTAAGCTCAGCATCGCATTTTAAAAAATCATCAATTGTTAATTTACAATTAGAATTCAAATCAATATTGCCATCCTTAATATTAATTTTACTATTAGAAGAAAAGTACAAAATATTATCCCGCAGCCAAATCTTAGTATCTGATTTTTTAAGCAAAATCTCAGTATTATTATTCGGGTTTCTAATCAAAATTTTTGCATTTTCAATTACAAAGTTTTTAATCGCTACCTTGCCGTCTCTTACTGCCGCAAGCCCAATTTGAGCCGCCGACATATAATCGCTTAACTCTGTTTGGGCCTGACGCCCCGTTGTTATTTGGTTAATATTAGAACTATATAAATCATCAATAACAATTTCTGGATTAATAATTTTGATATCATTTGGATAAAAACGCGCTAAGATTAAATCAAGCAATGAAAATTCAGTTTCTGCCTGTAATATTGACAATTGCCTCTCTTCATGGGCTTTATTTTGATAGCTGGTTTCTACGTCTTTAAGAATAATTTTAACACTACCATAAGCAGTAATACCAACATAGGATTTTCTGATTTTGATTTTATTGTCAAAATTACTACTTAAATAAACGGCAATTTTTTTATCAACAAAATCAAAAGATCTTGGCTTATTTGAAAGCACTACAATAAAGTAGAAAAATATTATTGCCACAAGTAGCAAAACAAAAAGACTGGCTCTATAGAATAGCCTGATTTTTTGTGTTATTTTTGGATGCTTTTTAACCATTAAAGTATTTGTTAGAGAATTTGGAAATTGAGTAGCGCAAATCTTATTTTAAATAAAACTTTGAATCAATAACTAATTTAGACATAATTCTTACTATGACCGATCAAAATAAAAACATCAATATCACAAAAACAAATAGTAAAAAAACTATTGCAATCATTGATGGCTATGGCTTTGTTTTTCGCGCTTTTCACTCTTTGCCGCCTTTAACCAGAGCTGATGGCACTCAGGTTGGAGCGGTTTATGGCTTTACTAATATGATCATAAAACTTTTAGCCTCGCTTGATGTTAGTCACGCGGCAGTAGTTTTTGACTCAGGGTCCAAAAGCTTTAGAAATGAAATTTATCCAGCCTATAAAGCCAATCGTCCACCCTGCCCACTAGATTTAATTCCCCAATTTTCAATCATCAGGCAAGCGGCAGAATCACTGGATTTAGCAATATTAGAAAAGGTTGGATTTGAGGCTGATGATTTAATCGCTACTTTAGCCAAAAGATCCTATCAAGATGATTTTGAGGTGCTGATTATTTCTTCTGACAAAGATCTGATGCAACTAATTAACGATAAAATTCACATGTATGATGCGATGAAAAATAAAATCATCGGCGCTAAAGAGGTGGAGGAAAAATTCATGGTTAGCCCAAATAGAGTTTTAGATGTTTTATCTTTAATGGGTGATGCCTCAGATAATATACCCGGAGTTAGAGGAATCGGCCCTAAAACCGCCGCTGAATTAATTAATGAATTTGGCAGTTTTGATAATTTGCTCAACAATATTGATACAATTAAACCAGCAAGAAGACAGGATTTAATCAGACAAAATGTCGATAACGCCAAAATGTCAAAAATTTTAGTAACCTTAAAAGAAGATGTTAATTTGGGGATTGAAATTGATGATCTTAAATTAAAATCAATTTCCGCCTCAAAACTCATTGCTTTTTTACAAGAACAAGGCTTTCACTCCTTAATTTCCAGAGTTAAAAAAGCCGGTTTAGAGGATTTTGACGTCAACACTCAAAATTCAAGCCAACAACAGTCAGGATCAGATTTTGTTAAGGTTAAGAAAACCATGATTGATGAGAAGAATTTACACAAAATTATAGATATCACTAACAAAAATGGCTTAGTAATTATTGATTATGAACTAGATCATGATCAGGAACTTAATTTTATTACTATCAGTAGCTGTAAGACTGGTGGTGATTTAGAGGAAATTTTTTATCTCAATTTAGGATCGATAAATAAAATAAAACCATCTCCAAACCAACTAAATATTGATTTATTTAACTTTGAAACTGAGCCGGCAATAGAGCAAACTCATTCAATAATCAGAGATAATTTTCTACAAAATTGCCTGATTGCAATCGTTAAAAAATCATCAATTACTAAAATATTTTTTGATGCTAAAACCATCATTAAATTTCTTAAAAAACACGAAATTAATATTGAAGCTTTTGAGGATCTGTCATTAATTAATCACTTGCTTGGCTCTACAAACGAGCTAAGAGAATTAATTACCATCAATTTAAAAGATGATATTGAAAGCAAGGGATTTGGCGAAATTTTTAAACAATTAGCGGCTAAAAAGGATGATATGTTTAGTAGCCAGGAACAAAAAATCGAATTTTATAATTTTAAAAATTACGCTATTTGGAATATCTTTAAAATATTAAAACCTAAGATTTTCAGCAATCAATTAAATCACGCTTATTTAAATTATGAAAAACCCTTACTGGCGATTCTAGCTGAAATGGAATTAAGCGGTATCTCGGTTGACGCCTTAAGATTAAAAGAATTATCAACAGAATTTGAAATCAAAATTACTAAATTAACCAAGGAAATTTACCAAATTGCCGGCAAGGAATTTAATATCGCCTCAACTCAGCAATTATCAGAAATTTTATTTAGCAAATTAGGATTAGAATCATCAAAAAAATCAAAGAAAACCGGGGCTTTATCGACTAATTCTAAGGTTTTAGAAGAGCTCGCAATTGAGGGTCATGAAATTGCTAAAAAAATCCTAGAATATCGCCATTTTAGCAAATTAAAAAACACTTATACTGACGCTTTGCCAAAACAAATTAATCCTAAAACCAACCGTATTCACAGCCATTTTTCAAGCATTAGCACCTCAACTGGCAGGCTTAGCTCATCAAATCCGAATTTACAAAATATTCCAATTAAAACCGCAGCGGGTCAAAAAATTCGCGAATGCTTTATCGCCAAGAAAGATCATTTATTAATTTCTGCCGATTATTCCCAAATTGAATTAAGAGTACTTGCCCATATCGCTAAAATTGAGAATTTAATCACCGCTTTCAAGCAAGATAAGGATATTCATAAAATAACGGCCAGCCAAATTTTTGGCATCCCCGAAAATCAAATTGATGATAGTTTAAGATCACGCGCCAAAGCGATAAATTTTGGTATTATTTATGGCATCAGCGCCTTTGGATTAGCAAAACAGCTAGAAATTTCAAGATCAGAGGCCGCAAATTACATCAAATCCTACTTACAAACTTATCCCGGCATTGATGCCTATATGAAAAATTATATCGCACTTGCCGAAAAATCCGGGTTTGTTGCCACTCTTAGTGGCCGCAAATGCTTCATTAATGCCATCAATAGCAAAAACCCAATCCTAAAACAAGCAAGCCAGAGACAGGCCATCAACGCCCCAATTCAAGGCAGCGCCGCCGACATCGTCAAAAAAGCCACCATCGATCTTCATGAACAATTACTAACCAAATTCAAAGCCGCTAAAATCATCCTCCAAATCCATGACGAACTAATAATCGAAGCCCCACAAAACCAAGCCGAAGAAATCGCCATTTTCACTAAATCAATTATGGAAAAAGCCACAATTTTAGACGTACCCCTAAAAGTTGACGTTAAAATTGCCAAACAATGGAAATAAAACCAAATTGACCCCTCTTCCCTTTACCCACTTCTCAGGAGAGGGCCGGAGCGAGGAGTAAAATAAGGGTAAAAAATTTACGGACTATTAAATTATAGCTAGGATTTGATGTTGAATAATTATCTTAATAATAATTTTTAATATTTGATTAACTCTTTTTTATAATTTCTACTCCTCGCCCCAACCCTCTGACACAAGGGTAGCGGGGCAAGAAAAAAGGCACCTGGTACCTTATATATCGATTTACCCACTGACTTAATGGACAAGTGGATATGATTAATTTTAGTAAGAAGAGTAAAGACTTTAATAAGGTCTTTTGTCTTTGGCTTTAGCTCTTGAAACTAGGGAGCGGTTACCACTTGAATTTTGTTGGAAGACTTTTAGGACTCTTTCAGCATCTTCAAAAGGAGCGGCGAAAAAAGAGAAGGAATCAAAGATTTTAACATCGTCAATTCTTGATTGATCAACATTGGTTTCTCTTTGGATAAAATCTACTAATTTTCTTGGATCCATGCCGTCATTGCGACCTTTGGCAATGAATAGACGAGCAGTACCTTTGCTATCTACTCGGCTTGAACGATCATTTTCAATGCGGTTATTATAACCACCACGGCTACCACCATCACGATTACCATAATCACGATCACGCCCATCGCGACCGGAGCTATAATTATCACCGCGGGGTCTTTTTTTATAGCCACCTTCATTGATTTCATTATAATTGCTTTCATCAAACTCATTTTTAGAGTAATTTTTCAGTAAAGCAGCAATAACTTGTAATTTGATATCAGCATTATTGCCTTGTGTAGCATCACCGGCTTCAATATTAAGCCCGTTTAGAATCTCTTCAGCTAGTGCCAAATCAAGAGTTTCGGGAGCAGAAATAAAACCAGAAATAGTGTTAATGATTTTTTGTTTTTTAGCGTCTATCACTTTTTTAATATTAGGAATTTTTTGTTTAGTAATGGTTGTTTTAGCCACTCTTTCAATCGTGGTTAATTTACGATATTCAGAATGAGTAACAAGGGTAATGGCAATACCAGTCTTGCCAGCTCTACCGGTTCTGCCGATTCTATGAACATAAGATTCTGGATCTTGCGGGATAGAATAATTGATCACATGAGTTAAATCATCAATATCAATACCACGAGCCGCAACATCGGTTGCAACTAAAACGGTGATTTTTTTATTACGAAATTGTTGTAATATTTTTTCTCTTTGTCCTTGCGATAAATCGCCATGCAAACTTTCAGATCTGCAGCCGCGATTGGTTAATTTATGAGCAATTTCATCAGCATCAACTTTGGTTCTACAAAATACCAGACCATAAAAACTATCTTCAATATCGATAATCCTAAATAATGCCTCAAATTTATCTTCTTGAGATACTTCAAAGTAAATTTGCTGAATATTATCTTTACTGAGTTGGTCGGTTTTAGCTTCAATCAAATCATATTCGCCCATATATTTTTTAGCCAAATTTTGGATGTGGCTTGGCATAGTAGCTGAAAAAAGAATCATTCTTTTTTGTTTTGGCGCCATTTTGAGGATAGTTTCAATATCATCAATAAATCCCATATTTAACATCTCATCCGCCTCATCTAAAACGATATAAGAAACTTCTGAAATATTCATGGTTTTGCGATTAAGATGGTCTAAAACCCGACCTGGAGTTCCAACCACAATATCAACTCCTCTTTTGAGGCGCTGAATTTGGCGATCAATTGACTGGCCACCATAAATAGCAATAATTTTAGTTTGATTTTTGCCACAAAAACTATGAATTTCTTCACTAACCTGAATTGCTAATTCTCTAGTTGGGGTTAAAATTATTGCCTGAATTTTACCAGCATCAGGAATGATATTTTCAACCAAAGGAATGCCAAAAGCAGCGGTTTTACCGGTACCAGTTTGCGCCTTGCCAATTAAATCTTTTTCATTTTTGATAATATGAGGAATGGTTTTTGCCTGAATTGGCGTGGGCTCTTCAAAGCCTTTTTGTCTTAATGATTCAATCATCGAGTCCGAAAGTCCGAGCTCTTTGAATTTTGTTAAATTTAACATAATTTATTTAGTTATTAGAATTGATCCTTAAATTTTTAAGGATTTATTAATTGTAATTTTGATTATTACGAGCTTAAAGTCTCTAGCAGAGAGTCAGTATTTTAATTCTAAGAAAAACATCATTTTGAAAAGATCTAAGAGATAAGCAACTTGAGGCTGTCTTAAAAAATAATTAATTTACTTGGCAAACAAGTATAGTCAAAGCTTGATTGTAAATTACTTTGTTTCTTTTGTAAAGATAAATTATTTTAAACTAACCCTTGCTTAAAATAACTTTCATGATTAAATCTATGTCGGCGCTTGATCTTAATGGTTCAGGCACTATGGCAATAAAAGTGATTTAAAATAGATGGATATGGACTCGGGGGCAGTACCCGACACCTCCACCACTTAAAAGATTTCTCTTAAGCTTTATGGGGGTGAACAGCATCGACATACATGATAAAAAGATCATCTTTGCCCAGTTGAGATACCGCTGGCTTTAGCAATAAAGCATTCGTTCAAAACAAGTAAACGCAAACGAAAGTTTCGCTAATGATAATGAAGAATTTGAGTTTGGGGCAATGGCCGCTTACGCATAAGTTTCTTATCGGGGTTTTTGTGGTTTTCCTGTCAACAGAAAAACCACTAATCTTCCCCCATCTTCCAAGAAGAAGCGGGGGGTTATTGGGGTTGCCTTTTTTAAGGATTTTTCAAATTAAAATTCGGATTAGAAAAATATGCAAAAAAACACCGAAGATTTAATTGGATATGATGAGATTATTGAGAAATCAATGAGAAATGTTATCTTTGAATCTTTTAAAAAAATCATGGTTTCCGGCCTACCGGGAAGGCACCATTTCATTATTAGCTTTGTCACCAAATTTCCAGGCGTAGAATTGCCACAAAACTTATTACAAAAATATCCCGAAGAAATCACCATCGTCATTCAGCATCAATATAAAAATATGGTAGTTGAAAGCGATCTTGTTAAGCTCTCTTTAAGTTTTGCTGGTCATTACGAAAAAATTGCTATACCTTACGCTGCAATTACCTCTTTTTCAGATCCATCCACTAATTTCTGTCTGAGATTTAATGTTAGTTACGAAAATATTAATGCTTTGGAATTTGATGATTATGATAATTCCGCTAATCAAGATGATAAATATCAAGGTAAATCCAAATTGGATATCGATTTATCAGCCAAGGTAATCTCTTTGGACGCCTTTAGAAAAAATAAAAATAACAACGATTAATAGTGATCTTTCAATTTCTCTTTTTAGTAGCAACCTACCTAATTTGCTCAATACCATTTGGTTTAATCTTGACTAAAATCTTTACCACGCAAGATTTGCGCGAGCTTGGCTCCAAAAATATCGGCGCCACCAATGTTAGCAGGGTAGCTGGTAAAAAATTAGGATTGATAACTTTAATTTTAGATGGTATCAAAGGCTTAGTAATGGCAATAATTGCCCGTTTTATTTTTGATCACAATAATGATCTATTTTTAGCTTTAGTGGCACTAATTGCAGTTTTGGGACATGTTTATTCAATTTATCTCAGATTTAAGGGCGGAAAAGGCGTTGCTACTGCAATTGGAGTTTTAGTTGCAATTAATCCTTTAGTTGGAGTTTTTGCAATATTAATTTGGTTATTAGTTTTTGCAATTTATGGCATTTCTTCAATTGCCTCTTTAAGTTCAATGCTACTTGCAATTGCCTTTGGCCTTTACTACCAAGCAGGCATTGCGCAAATATTATTATTTATCGCCCTCTTTATTTTGATTGCTTTTCGCCATCAAGAAAATATAAAACGTCTGCTTAATGGTGATGAAAAAAAGATAAAATTATAAATTTTTCAGTGATTTTTCTTCTGCCTCATTCATTTTTTCTTCAAGCTGTAATTTTATTCTAGCAATTTCTTCCAAACTAGCATTTTTATCAACCGTAATTATATCACCAAAATAATAGCAGATCTTTGAAAATGGTAATGGAAAAAAGAAGCGATCCCAGCTATTTAGACGGATGTAATTTGAGGTTGAATAAGAAATCGGCAATATCGGCACCCCACTAATTTTAGCAATTTCAACAATCTCACCATTAATTTTTTGTGATGGCCCCCTTGGTCCATCCGGGGTTAAAGCAAGCGAGATATTATCTTTTAGGGATCTAAAAATTTTACGAAAAGATGATAAATCAATACCACGATTATTAACTCTACCCATTTTTGATGAGCCAGCAACGGTGCCAAGCTTAAATTTGGCCATAATTTTACTAACAAATTGGCCATCAAAATGTCGCGAAGCTAAAATCAAAAAATTATATTTGGGATTAATTTTTCGCGCTTTTTTGGTAATAAAAGGAATCATCATCAGCCGATTATGCCAGAAAACTATAATAAATGGTTGATTTTGCTCAACTCTTTTAACTATATTTTCAAAATTGATGAATTTTTTCCTGCTGGTATAAAACATTATCTGCATGTAGTAATAAAGACAAAAACAAAGTAGATTTTGGCAGAAATTACTGCGCAAAAACTCCCGAGATTGTTCTTTAAAATAATATCTTAAAGCATGTAATTTTCTAATAATCACAATCGTCTTTAAACTATTGTTTGCTTAGTTGCTACCCAGTCTTTTAAAAATATTTCAAGACCTTTATCAGTAAGTGGGTGATTGATTAATTGCTGTAAAACTTTAGCAGGAATCGTTGCAACATCAGCTCCAATAGTGGCAGCTGAAATGATATGAACCGGATTTCTAATTGAGGCAACTAAAATCTCAGTGCTAAATTTTGGATAATTGGAATAAATTTCTTTAATTTCAGCAATTAAATTCATACCATCAAATCCAATATCATCTAATCTGCCAACAAAAGGCGAAACAAAAGTGGCGCCAGCCTTAGCCGCCATAATTGCTTGCGCAGATGAAAAGCAAAGCGTAACATTAGTTTGGATATTTTTATTGGCAAAATAACTGCAAGCCTTAAGACCGTCAATGGTCATTGGCAATTTTATACAAACATTTTTAGCAATTTTACTTAAAACCTCGCCCTCTTTAATCATATTTTGATAGTCAGTAGCCGCCACCTCAGCACTTACCGGACCAGGAATTAAAGCGCAAATCTCCGCAATGATGCTTTTAAAATCCTTGCCAGTTTTAGCAATTAAAGAAGGGTTGGTCGTAACCCCATCAACCATGCCAAAAGAGGCAATTTCTTTGATTTCGTTAATTTCTGCCGAGTCAATAAAGAATTTCATTGGTAAAAAGTAATTAATTGTTATTAATATGTATTTGGGTTTTATATTATTTTAGCGCAGGAAGCGATCCGTTGATCTCTTCTTTATGTTTGAATCAAAATACCAAATCAAGACACATTATTCCTGCACTTGGTATGTTTTAATTTATAAGCTAAATAATTTCTTATCAATCTTTTTTAAACCATAAATGATATATATTGATGTATTGCTGCCACTTGCCTTTAATGAGCCCTTTACCTACAGAGTTAATGATGAAGAGCAGGATCATAGTCTAGTTGCAATTGGCGATATAATTAAAGTTCCATTTCGTAGTAAAGAATTATGGGGCCTAGTATTAAATATCAAAGCAGCAGATTTTGATGCTAGTAAAATTAAAAAAATAAAAACCATAATTGAAATCCACCAATCACTCAAATTCAATTCTCAGCTAATTAAGTTTATCAATTGGTTTGCTGATTATAATTTATGTCATAAAGGCCTGGTTTTAAGGGCCTTTCTTGGCGTTTTAAATGGTAATAATCTTAAGAAAAATAATTTAAAATCTAAAAAACAGATTATTGATAGTGCCAAATTTAACCTGAAAAAACTGGCACCAAAACAAGAAGAAATCGCCGATAAAATTATTGCTAAAATTGCTATTAACCAGCATTTCGTTAGCCTTATTGACGGCGTTACCGGATCTGGCAAGACTGAAATTTATTTTTTAATTATCGCTAAAATTTTAGCCGCATCCGACTCACAAATTTTAATTTTACTGCCAGAAATTGCCCTAACCTCGCAATTAGTGACCAGATTTGAACAGCAATTTGGCTTTAGCCCCTTTTTATGGCATTCAAAAATCTCTAAAAAAGAAAAACGTGAGATTTTTTACGGGCTCGCTGATGGCAGTACCAAAGTAATAATTGGCGCCCGCTCATCACTATTATTACCTTTTAAAAATTTAAAATTAATTATCGTTGATGAAGAGCATGATGCCTCTTTTAAGCAAGAAGATGTTTTTAATTTCCACGCCCGTGATATGGCAATTCTTAAAGCAAAAATTGAAAATTTTGCAGTTATTTTGGGCTCCGCTACCCCTTCAATTGAAAGCTATGTAAATGCTAAAAGCGGCAAATATGATTATTTCGCTCTTGAACAAAAATTTAATCAACAAATCAGCGATATTGAAATTATTGATTTAAGAAATGAAAAATTATCATCACAAAGATTTATTTCTCCAAGGCTCGAAATTGCAATCAAAGCTGCGCTTGATGATCATAAACAAATTCTATTATTTTTAAATCGTCGTGGCTATGCGCCAGTTACTTTATGTAGCGCCTGCAAACAGAAAGTCAATTGCCCCAATTGCAGCTGCTATTTGGTCAATCATCAAAAATTACAAAAATTAATCTGCCATTATTGTGGCTTTTACACTAAATTTTCACCAGATTGCAAAAATTGTTCAAGCGAAAATAGCCTGATTAATATCGGTGCCGGAGTTGAAAAAATTGCCGAAGAAGTTGAGCAATTATTTCCAGAAATTCATGCCAAAAATCGCATCGCCTTAATGACTTCTGACAATATCAGTAATTTTTTAGACGCCAAAAAACTAATCAATCAAATCAGTAATCATGAAATTGACGTCATCATCGGTACCCAGTTAATTTCTAAAGGCTATGATTTTGCCAATATTGATTTGGTTGGAATAATTGATGCTGATAGTGGTTTTTATAATTCAGAATTAAGAGCAATTGAGCGTTCCTACCAATTATTAACCCAGGTAATTGGCCGCGCCGGCAGGAAAATAAATCAGGAAAATTTGACTGTAAAAAACGCCAAAATTTTTATTCAAACTTATAATCCTAAAAATTTTGTCCTAGAAAAAATTATCAATAATCAAAAAGAAGAATTCTACCAATTTGAAATCAATAACCGCCAAAGCCTAAATATGCCGCCCTTCACCAAAATGGCTGCCCTCATCATCAGCGCCTTTGACGCCAATTTAGCAATCAATTTTGCCAAAAAATTAATCGCCACCCTGCCCTTTACCCCTGCAATTGAAAGCTTCGGTCCTGCCGAAATGCCAATTGCTAAAATCAAAAACCGCCATTTTTACCGCATCTCAATTAAGGCCGATAAAAAAATTAATTTACAAAAATTAATTTTAGATGTGATGAAAAACATCGAAATACCAAGTAAAATCAAGGTAAAGATTGATATCGATCCTTTGTAATACAGATTTTAATATATGATCAGAGATTATTCTGAAAAATCCTCTATTAATTGATAAATCTTGGTTGAGGGATTTTTGGAACCTGTTTTTATATTTAAGACTTCCAATGCTTTGGCATTTTTTATAGCATCAGACAATCTTTCTTTTAACAAAATAAATAAATCATCTAAAAATCCTGATTTGTTATATTTAAAATTTTTTTTATTGCATTTGCTTTTGACGGCAGCCTCCAGAGCCTTTATCAATTTATCATTATTGAGATATTGAGCATTTGAATTTGAAAAGTGAAGTAAGGGTCAAAATTCATAGCTTTTTCAAAGCTGATATCTCTTTGATTTTTTAACTTATCAAAAACATAATAGTGAAAATCGATAGATTTTAGACATTTTTACCATTTATAACAATATGATGACCGCCCTTAGTGATCCAGTGCCCATCCTTATTTTTTAGCTCTTGCAATTTTAAAGGATCTTTGTTTTTAGCATTTTTGTCAGATGGTGATTTTTTAGAGAATTATTTTTCATATTCTGTGATTTTTTCAACGATGATGCATCAAATATCAAATCTTGGAGCATTTTGACTAGAAATCTTGGCACCGTATCTTACTGCGGTTGTTGCCTCAATTTGGAAATGTCCCGCAGCACCTCAACATTGGATTGGATTTTATTTAGCATAATTTTGGTTTTGGTTAATTTAAATTAACACTCAATTTTCTTAGTTTTTTCTAAAACTTCAATAATTTTAATTTTTTTTCTAAAAATTTTTAGCCATAAAATCCTGTATAATTAACATATCAAGCCAGGCGATTTTTTTCTTGTTTGATTGGCGCATTAGGTAGGATGGGTGGAAGATGGTCATTAGCTTGATTTTTTGACTTAGATAATTTGGGGCGAAATCTAGGAATTTGCCTCTGATTTTGCTGATGGGCTCGCTGCTATCAATAATTGTGCTCATGGCGGTAGCGCCAATTAGGATGATTAATTTGGGGTTAATTAGTTGGATATGGCGATCAACGAAAGGTTTGCAGATTGCAAGCTCTTCGGGGGTTGGTTTTCTATTGCCCGGGGGGCGCCAAAAGATAGTATTGGTAATGTATAATTGATCGCGGGTTAGATTGATGGCTTTAAACATCTCATCTAATAATTTACCACTATCACCACAAAAGGGAATTCCTTGCAGATCTTCATTATTGCCAGGAGCTTCACCAATTAGCATAATTTTTGAATTATGATTGCCATCACTAAACACAGTATTAGTAGCCATTTTTTTTAAATTACAGCCATCAAAATTTTCTACTGCTTGCCTCAACTCGGCAATATTACTTGCTTTATTTGCAAGCTCTTGAGCCTTTTTTACAATATCATTAATCGATAAGGAAATTGATTGATTTTGATTATCCATATTATTTTCTTGTGATTTTTTAGCTAGTAATTGTAGTGCTTCTGAGGTTGATGAGATAGCTTTAATTTGCAAGTGACTTTTAGTTTGAGATGGCTGTTCTTGTGCAGTTTTAACTGGTAGATCTGGATTTAAAATTTTATTTTCTTGCTTTGGATTTGACTCTTTTTTTTCCTGATCTTTGATTAAAAAATAATTGCAGGGTTGATCTTTTATTGCTTCGTTTAAATTATTATCGGATAAGAATTTAATTATGTCAGACATTGATGTTAACCCAGAATAAACATTTTTAATTAACTTAAATACTCGGTATCTCCCTCTTTCCTCTTTTTGGGAGAGCAGGAGATAGCGAGTATTTACTTAGTGATTTTTTTGATGAATTTTTGGAAATCGTCGGCTTTTTCAAAGTTTTTATACACTGAGGCAAATCTGACGAAGGACACTTTATCAAGTTTTTCTAAAGCATTCATTACCATCTCGCCGATTTTAGCAGAGGTGATTTCGGATTCATTTTCTACTTCTAATTGGCGGATGATATTATTAACTAATTTTTCTACCTGAATTTCAAGTACCGGTCTTTTTCTGACCGCCATTTCAATTGATTTTTTTAATTTTTCAGGATCAAAAATTCTTTTCTCGCCATTTTTTTTGATCACCAAAATCTCTTTTAATTGAACACGCTCAAAAGTAGTAAAACGCGAATCGCAAATTGTACAATAGCGCCTTCTTTTGACTGATTCCTTATCATCAGAAAGGCGACTATCTTTTACTCCGGTTTCTAAATTGCCGCAAAATGGACAGCGCATAATTTATTTTATTTATTTTTTCTACCAATTACCCATTGTTGTAGAATTGATAAAATATTGCTCCAAGTCCAGTAAATTAAAAGCCCGGCTGGGAAAGAAGCAAAAACAAAAATTAAAATATAAGGCAAAAATTTCATCATTTTAGCTTGGGTTGGATCAGCAATTGGTGGGCTGAATCTTTGCTGCACGACCATAGTAATACCCATCAAAATCGGCCAAATACCAAGCGCAAAATAACCACTAACATCAAATGGTAAGAATCCAAATAAATTAAAGATTGAGGTTGGATCCGGAGCTGATAAATCTTTGATCCAGCCGTAAAATGGCTCATGTCTCATGTCAATTGTAACATAAAGCACCTTATAAAGCGAAAAGAAAATCGGTATTTGAATTAATATCGGCAGACAGCCGGAAGCAGGATTGACTTTTTCTTTTTTATAAAGCTCCATGATGGCACGATTCATGGCAATTTTATCATCCTTATGCTCTTGCCTGATCGCCTCAATTTTAGGCTGTAATTTTTTAACCTTATTAATGGCACCATAAGATTTATTGGCAACTGGGAATAATGCCAATTTAATAATGATAGTAATTGCTAAAATCGCTAAACCAAAATTACCAAGAAAATGATTTAAAAATTGCAATAAGAAGAAGAAAGGTTTGGTTAAGAAATAAAACCAGCCAAAATCAATAGCGCGGTCAAATAATTTTAGATTATATTCCTTGGCATAATGATCTAAAAGCTTGACTTTTTTGGCACCAGCAAAGAAATGATGCTCAAATTTAAAATCCCTATCCTTGGCAATATTAACTTGATTGCCAACAAATTCAGTGTTTAAAATTGCACTTTGATTATTGGTTTCATATGAAAAACTTGCTTGATAGCCAATTGATTTGTCTGGTAAAATTGAGCTAAGCCAATATTTATCAGTAATACCAAACCAACTACCAGGCTTATTAGAGCTAAAAGATTGCTCGCCTTCCTTGGTTAATTTTTTATAAGAAATTTCCTGTAGCACATCATTAAAAGCCCCGATTCCACCTTCATGAAGAATCATCATCGGCTTATGCAAATCGCTTAAAATGCGGTTAATACGGCCATAGGGAGCTAAAATAATTTCACCATTAGAGTGGTTTTTAACCATCTGGGTAATGCCAAACATGTAATTTTCATCAATAGTGATTTTAATTATAAATTCAACATTTTGCTTATTTTTCCAAAAAAGATTGATCGGGTGAGTAGTAGTTAAAATTTCTGAATCACTTTTCCAGATCGTATTTGGGGTTGGCAATTCCAGATTTTGATCGCTACTGACAAAGCCAAAATCAGCAAAATATCTTTCCTTGCTTTTTGAAGGAGCTAAAAGCGTGACCTCGTCTTTTTTATTAATATCTTCAAAATATTTTGCTAAAGTTAAATCATCAAAACGAGCTCCTTTTAAATATATCGAGCCATGTAAACTTGGGGTTGAGATTTTTACCCTGCTATTTGCGGTAGCTGCCAAAATTTCTTTTCTTGGCTCTAAAAGTAGTAAGCCACTTTTAGTTGGCAGTCCTGATGCATCTCTAATCACCATTTGCTCTGCTGCCTTTGGATTCGCTGGCTTAATTTTAGATTCTAAACTGTCAATTTCAGGTTTTTGAGCGGTAATTTTTGGCTCTTTTTGCTGATTTGACTCAATAATAATTTTTTTCTGAGCTTCAAGCTTTTCTAATCTTGGCTTTTCATAAAACCAAGTCCAGGAAATCAAAACCAGCGCTGATAAAAAAGTCGCCAGTAAGATATTTTTATTTTCTTGCATTGTTGATTATTTTTTCTTTTTTGAAATCTTTTTAATATTTTTCTTGCTTTGAATGGCTTTATAGCCAATCAAACATTGCTCTAAAGCCTCTTTAATGTTAGAAATTGGCTTAATTTCGAGATTTTCTAATACCTCTTTTGGCAACTCTTCAAGATCCTTTTTGTTAGCTTCAGGAATTAAAACTTTTTTAATTCCACCCCTTAAAGCCGCTAATAATTTTTCTTTCAAGCCTCCAATTTCTAGCACCTTACCGGTTAAAGTAATCTCACCGGTCATGGCAATTTCTTTATTAACTGGAATTTGAGCAAGACTAGAGATCAGCGATACACAAAGCGCTACCCCAGCCGATGGACCATCTTTTGGAGTTGCGCCTTCTGGCACGTGAATATGGAAATCATATTTGTTAAATTTTTTAGGATCAATCTTTAATTCTTTAGCCATCGCACGAGCATAACTTAAAGCGGCCTGCGCTGATTCTTTCATAACCTCGCCAAGCTTACCAGTAATTTGCACCTTGCCACTACCTTCGAATTTTAAAGTTTCAATATCAAGCAAATCACCGCCAAAATCACTATAAGCAAGACCGGTTGAAACCCCGATCTGATTTTCTTTTTTCATCATGCCATATTGATATTTTTCAACCCCAGCATATTTACCAAGATTTTCAGCGCTGATCTCAAGAGATGAAATTTCCTTGGTAACAATTTTTTTAACTACTTTTCTTGCTAAATTAGCAATTTCACGGTTTAAATTTCTAACCCCGGCCTCAAAAGTATATTTTCTAATCAAGCCAATGATTGCTTCATCAGTAATTGATAATTCATCTTTACTAAGGCCATTTTCTTTGAGCTGTTTTGCAATTAAATGATTTTTGGCAATTTGTAATTTTTCATTTTCAGTATAGCCAGGAAGTCTGATGATTTCAAGACGATCGCGAAGCGGGATCGGGATGCCAGAAATATTATTAGCGGTGGCAATAAACATCACTTTTGATAAATCATAATCAAGCTCTAAATAATGATCAGAGAAATTGCAATTTTGCTCCGGATCAAGCACTTCAAGCAAAGCAGCGGCAGGATCGCCGCGATAATCATTGGACATTTTGTCAATTTCATCAAGCAACATTAAAGGATTGCATACTTTGGCCTTTTTCATTGATTGAATAATACGACCCGGCATTGAGCCGATATATGTGCGGCGATGCCCCCTAACCTCAGATTCATCTTTGACGCCACCTAAAGAAACCTTAACATATTTGCGATTTAGGGCATCCGCAATTGATTTAGCTAGAGAAGTTTTGCCAACCCCCGGAGCCCCAACCAGGCAGATAATTGGGCCTTTTAGCTCTTTGGTTTTAATTGATACTGCGATAAATTCCAAAATACGGTCTTTAATTTTAGTAAGGCTAAAATGATTTTTATCGAGGATTTTTTGCGCCTTGTTTAAATCATGATTAGGCTTGGTTTTTTGATGCCATGGCAGCTCGGCAACCCAGTCCAAATAATTGCGAATCACATTAGCTTCCGAAGAATAAAGATTCATTCTTTCTAGTTTAATAACTTCAGCATTACATTTATCAGCTACTTCTTTTGGCAATTTTAAAGCCAGTAATTTTTGCTTTAATTCACTAAGCTCACCTTCTTCATCTTGCCCTAATTCTTTTTTAATATTCCTTAATTGCTCATGCAAATAAAAATCCTTTTGATTTTTAGTGATTTTTTCCTGGATATTTTTGGTAATTTTGGCTTCGGTTTTAGCAATTTCGATCTGAACCTGAATCAGCTCAAAAGTTTTATAAAGTTTTTTGACTAAATCATTTTCAGCCAAAATATCCTGCTTGGCCGCAAGATCGCTAAATAAATAGGTACAAATTAAATAAGCAATATCATGAGGTGACTTTACTTTGGCTAAGGAAGCAATTATTTCCGGACTGACCCTTTTATTATATTCAGCATATTTAGCAAAAGCCTCGATGCAGCCTTTAATTAAGCCAAGTAGTTCCTTATTATCAATATCATATTTATTATCAGCCAAAAGCTCAATTTCAGCTGAAAAACAATCGCTAGAGGGCATAATATTAAGAATTTTACCCCGAATTAAGCCCTGCAGTATCACTTTTAGCGTACCATCGGAAGTAATAATTGACTCAATAATATTGCATATCACCCCAACTTGATGAATATTTTTAACATCAAATTCATCATGATCCGGATTAGTTTGAGCCACCGCAAAGATCGGCATCCCAAATTTTTTTGCCTTCACAATTCCATTAATCGACTTTTCCCTACCCACAATAATGGTAGTAGTCATATGCGGAAATATCACCATATCTCTCAAAGGCAGCGCACAAAAAATCTGCGGCTTAGTGATATAGGCGGTATTATTTTGTTCTTCTATCATTGTCTTCAAGGATTAAAATCATTTAGTTAGAATATGCTTTTAAAAAGTTGTTAATATAATAACCCTCTTCGTTAGTTACAAGTAGCATGATAAATAAAATCGTAAAATTCCGCTAGATTTTTATCATTTAACAAAATATCATCGCCAGTGGTTTTTTAAATTTTATTCCGCTAAAAGATTATAAATTATTTCTTCAAGGACTTAATTTTAAAAATTTATATTTTGGTAATTTGCGGGTGATTAGCTCAGTTGGCTAGAGCGTTACGTTGACATCGTAGAGGTCAGTGGTTCGAGCCCACTATCACCCACCATTGGTAACCAATTTCAATATTGATTGGTTTAGTAATTTTAATTATGGAGACTTTATGAAAAAAGCACGTTCTGAGTCTGAACCAGTAACAGTAGAGCTGTCAGAGCTAGGTGCTGTTTCCTATGATGATGAAGATGAAGAACAAAAAAGAAGAAAATATGGCAGCATAAAAACTAATTACCATTCTCGCGATCTTGACCCCACCCCGCCCCTAACTGCCCTAGCTAAAGGCATTCCGGCATGGGTTCTTTTTGCTGCTGTAGGTGGACTCGGAGGGTTCGTACTAGCTTTAGCATTTTTATATACTGTAAGAAATATTGGCAATGAAAAAACTGTAAAAGAAAGTAGCAATGAAGCGCCCGCGCATCAAAATCCCCCAGTCGACAATACTAATCAATTTCTTGAACAAATACTAAATAGAGAGCAAAAGCCAGAACAAACAGAGCTTGGAGGTGATGTTACGCAATGCAATCATCCCTCAAACAATCCCCGATCACTCTCAGCTACAACTTCGCAGCACTCTAGGGAAGACACCCAGTAAGTCAGAAATAAAACAAAATTATATCTCTTTTAAGGGCAAAGTTTTTGTTTCAACTTTTAAACAAGTCTTTATTCTTGACTTTTAAAACTATCTGGGTCAATTTCGGTTAGTTATAGAAACCCTAGATGCGCCAAGCAAATTTGTTTGTTTTTGCTTAATCTATAGGTCAAACTGGGCGTTACTTGAAAATTAAATTTTT
Organism: uncultured Rhizobiaceae bacterium; assembly: GCA_964622015.1. Taxonomy (GTDB): domain Bacteria; phylum Pseudomonadota; class Alphaproteobacteria; order Rickettsiales; family UBA1997; genus CAZUPN01. The sequence goes on from CAZUPN010000003.1 coordinate 41,879, forward strand.
AATCAATATGAAATCTCACAATGACACTGAAGAACTAGATGAATTAAAAGCGATAGAAAGGCGTCTTGGTAATATTATGCCAACAATATTAGGAGGTGAGCATGATGATAAAGCAAAGCTAGTTAGCGAATTTATGAAGAAATTAACTTCAACAAATAGCCCTATTACGGCGCAAGACTTCAGCGAGTTTATTACATCTTTTACAACACTGATACAAAATAATTCTGAACTAAGAGAAGTTTTGACAGATTTGCAAAAGCTACCTATTTTCGAAGAATTAACAAAAGACTTATCTGAATCCCATGACGCTACAACACGCGAACATGAAACAACAGAACAACAAGCAGCAGAAGAGATGCCTGATATTGTAGATAATGAAGCAGAAAATCAGATGCAGCAATCACAAAAAAATTCAGGAATAAACCAAAATGAAGAGGAAAGTGAGGAAGAGCGAAAGAAGAAAATGGCACAACAAAATCAACAAGGCGGCGGCAACGTTAGTAATCATTATTCCAATTCGCAAGAATTAGATCTCAAGCAACTTGGCGCATTTACCGCTAAAATGAGCGGGGCTTTGGCACTTGCTTTAACTTGCGGTCCTTTTGGTATAATTTTGGCTGCGATGTTTTTATATGCAGCCAGAAATATCGCCAATGGCAAAGAAGTGAGTCATGTTGATTCGCCTGAAAGAACTGGACAGGATACAACCAGAGGAGATCAATATATAACGGAATTAATAGAGTATCAAATGCAGCAAAATCGCCAAACTGGCGGGATAGATAATTCACAAAAAGCAAACTCCGGAGTTATAACGGATATGAAACAAGATATTAAGCCAAATCAAAAAGCACTTGGAGAATCACAAAAAGGATTAGTCAATGCCGACAATCACACCGAAACGAGCGCAGAGCGTACTGAAGCAGTTACAAACAAAGTTGCCACGCATGCACCGAAGGACATATCACTAACTCATTAATGAGCACTGCAGCAATGGTTCTATTGACTTATTCCTTACCTTTGAATCAACTTGATAAAATTCCCAATCACTAAGTCTATGGCAAAAAACCAAAAGAGAAAATCTTGCTTTTAACATAACAAGTAATTATTATCCTGCTCCTTCATTTTAGTTTATTTATTACTCATTTTTTAAAATTTAAAACTCATTTATGACCGGCAAAATGACCGATAATTCTTATATTTACAGCACTAATATTGTTTTTATTGAAGAAATTTATCAAAAATATTTGGTAAATAAAAATTTAGTTGATGCTAGCTGGGTGGATTTTTTTGATAATAATCGTGAGGAAGTCGAGGCTTTGCTTGCTGATTATAACGGACCTAAATGGGCTTCGCGTAAATTAAAGGTAATTAATGGTGAGGAATTTGATATTTCATCTTTGGCCAAAAAAGAAATTAAGAAAGATGTAAAAATTGCCACTGACGGAGAAAAGAATCTTGCAAATGGCAGTGAATTGGATTTAAAGGTAGCAAATTTGATTACTGCTTATAAAAAAAGCGGGCATTTAGCAGCTGAGCTTGATCCACTTGGGTTAGCCGCAAAAAAAATGGTTGATGAAATCAATTTGGCATTTCATAAAATTAGTGACGCTGATTTGCAAGCTTTAGTAACTGCACCAACATCTTTAGCTGGCAGCAGCGGCAAAATAAAATTGGCCGATTTAATTGCTAAATTAAACAGAATTTACACTGATAAAATTGGCGCTGAATTTGAATATATCGCAAATAACGAACAAAAACAATGGCTAGCTGCTGAGCTTGAATCCAAAGTAATGACTGAACTTGGAACGGATCAAAAAATTAAGGCTTTAAACGACATAATTAAAGCCGAAAAATTTGAACAATTTGTTCATAAAAGATTTCCGGGAGAAAAAAGATTTTCAGTTGAAGGTGGGGCAGTATCGGTTGCGGCAGTTGAAAAAATCATCGACTCTGCAGCAAGGTCGGGAGTTAAAAAAATTGTCGTTGGTATGGCCCATCGCGGCCGTCTAGTTACTTTGACCGGTATCTTTGGCAAACCTTACAATAATTTAATTGCTGAATTTCAAAAAATGCCAGCAATTTCTGAAAATGTTACCAAATCCGGAGATGTAAAATATCATATGGGATATACTAGCAGCCGCGAAATTGAGGGTAATAAAATTGATTTATCACTGGCTTTTAACCCTTCGCATCTAGAAGCAGTAAATCCGGTGGTTGCTGGTAGAATCAGAGCCAAGCAGGATTTATATAATGATCAGGAAAGAACTCAGGCGATGGCTTTACTTATCCATGGTGATGCCGCTTTTGCCGGACAAGGAAGCGTTGCGGAAAGCTTGATGATGAACGGTATTAAAGGCTATAATACTGGCGGGGTGCTTCATGTAATTGTTAATAATCAAATTGGTTTTACCGCCAATCCTTGCGATTCAAGAAGCACCACTTACGCCTCAGATTTAGCTAAAGCAATTGATGCGCCAATTTTTCACGTTAATGGTGATGATGTTGAGTCGGTAATAAAAGTTGCTGATCTTATCACTAAATTTCGCCAAAAATTTAAAAAAGATGCAGTGCTTGATATAATTTGTTATCGTAAATATGGCCATAATGAAGGAGATGAGCCATTTTTTACTCAACCAATTATGTATAGCAAAATCAAAGAACATGATGAGTTAGAAACTATTTATGCAAAAAAATTAATTGCTAATGGCACAATTTCAGAGCTCAATTATCAAAAAATAATTACTGATTTTGAAAATATTTTGGCAAGCGAGTTTGATAAATCAGCAAATTATAACCCAAAAGAATCTGATGCTGATTGGCTTAAGGGCGATTGGGCCAAAATTAAACATGGTGATAAAACCAATCCTGATACCGCAATTAGTGACAAAAAATTACGGGAGTTAATTGTTAAAATTACTGCAATTCCAGCTAATTTTAATGCTAATCCTAAAGTTGCACGTCAGATGGAAGCAAGAAAACAGGCAGTTGAAGCTGGTAGCGATATTGACTGGGGATGTGCCGAGGCTTTGGCTTTTGGCAGTTTGTTACAAGAAGGTCACAAAGTCAGAATAACCGGACAAGATTCGGGCCGCGGCACTTTTTCACATCGCCATTCGGTTTTATTTGACATGAAAAATGGCGAAAGTTTTAAACCGCTAAATAACTTGCTTAAAGAAGGGGCGGCAGAATATGAAGTACATGATAGTTTACTTTCAGAATGTGCAGTACTTGCCTTTGAACATGGCTATTCTTTATCTAGCCCTGATGCTTTAACGATTTGGGAAGGGCAATTTGGTGATTTTGCTAATGGCGCCCAAGTAATTTTTGACCAATTTGTTGCTGCAAGTGAAGTAAAATGGCTCAGAAAATCGGGACTAGTGATGTTGCTACCTCATGGCTATGAAGGCCAAGGTCCCGAGCATAGTTCAGCACGTTTAGAGCGCTATTTACAGGCTTGTGCTGACGATAATTTAAGAGTGGTTAATATCACCAACCCCGCTAATTTCTTTCACGCTTTAAGAAGACAAATTCATTCAAAAGACCGCAAGCCATTAATGGTAATGTCGCCAAAATCTTTGCTTCGTCATAAATTAGCAGTATCAAAAATTGCCGAATTTTCTAACTATAAATTCCGCAATTTAATTTCTGAAACTGAAAAATTAGTCGCTGACGATAAAATTAGAAAATTGGTCATTTGCTCAGGAAAAGTTTATTATGATCTATTTGAGGCCCGTTTGAATAAGAAAATCAACGATGTTGCAATCATTCGCTTAGAAGAATTATATCCTTTTGCAAAAGAAGAATTGAAATTAGAAATTAAAAAATATAAAAATGCTGAGATAATTTGGTGCCAAGAAGAACCAAAAAATATGGGAGCCTGGCAATTTGTGCATGAAATTATCAATGAGGAAGGAATTTTAGCAGGCCATAAAAACCAAAAAATCCGCTATGTTGGCAGGGTTGCCTCGGCTTCTCCTGCAACCGGATATGGCAAGTATCACGCTCGCGAACAAAAGGCTTTGGTTGATGAGGCGCTGAGTTAAGTCAAATACTCAATACTCTCCCTCTCCCAAGAAAGAGAGAGGAATACCAAATATTAAGTAACAACATTAATTAAATAATTTTTAAACTATCAAATATGACAATTGAAATTAAAGTTCCATCACTTGGCGAATCAGTATCAGAGGCCTCGATTGCAAAATTATATAAAAAAGTTGGCGATTATATTAAGGCTGATGAAATATTGGTGGAGCTTGAAACTGACAAAGTTACTCTGGAAGTAAACGCACCCTCTGATGGTGTAGTTAGTGATTTAAAAGTTAAAGAAGGTGATAGTGTAAAAGTTGGTGATTTAATCGCTTTATTATCAGCTGCGGATGGCAAATCTGTTGCAGCTAAAGTCGAATCAAAATCAGTTACTAATAATGTTGCAACCATAGCTGACTCTTCGCACCCCTTATCTCCAGCACCAAAGAAAATTGCCGCTGAAAATAACATCGATACCAGCAAAATTTCTGGTAGTGGCAAGGATGGCAGAGTTACTAAAGGCGATGTTTTAGAAGCAATTGAAAATAAAATTACTCAACCAGCGCCGCAAGTTGGAGCAAGAATGACTGAGCGAGTAAAAATGTCGAGGCTTCGTCAAAAAGTTGCTGAAAGATTAAAAGAATCACAAAATACTGCCGCGATTTTGACTACTTTTAACGAAATCGATATGAGCGCAGTGATGGAAATTAGAGCGCAATATAAGGATATTTTTGAGAAAAAACACGGCATCAAACTTGGCTTTATGTCATTTTTTGTTAAAGCTGCAGTTGCTGCTTTAAAAGAAATTCCAGCAATTAATGCCGAAATTGAAGGCAGTGATATAATTTATAAAAATTTCTACGATATCGGAGTTGCAGTTGGCTCACCTCAAGGCTTGGTAGTGCCAGTTTTAAG
>CAZUPN010000004.1:0-46269 GCA_964622015.1 uncultured Rhizobiaceae bacterium
CAGGTAAAACGTCCACGAATAAATTTAGCATTTCTGACCACTTCATTATATTGTTTTGTGGTAATTTGAAATATTTTATAAGAGGCATTAATCTCAAAATGCTTAAAGATTTTTTTTAAATTTTGCTGCTTGCTATGGATTTCAGCCAAAATTTTACTAAGCTCAAACCAATGATCTCTTAAAAATATATTTAATTCTCTGGCGCAATTTTTAGTAATTAATTTAATTGCGACTTCTTTTTTGCATTGATCAAAAACATCCTTAGTAAAATATTGCTCAAGTTTTCTGGCCTTAGTTTTATTTTGCATTATAAAATCATTGGCAATAATTGCTGGGCGAATTTGACGTAAAATTTTAGCCTGCAAATTGCTCACACTCATAGTTGTAGCCGCAATTTGCAAGCCATGAAGAATATTGGCAACCTTGGTTGGATATTTCATTTCCAGTAGATGGGCAATTAAATGCTCGGCTTGACTTGCAATATAGCTAGATTTTGCAATTGTCATGCTAATTCCGGCAATTAGTAGAATCGTGACTAATTTTTCAAGTAAAATTTCATCATTTAATGAGTATTTTTGATAAGTCAGCATGAAATTGTCGATTTCTTTGGCTAAAATCGCAAATGATTCCTCATGAGGGTCGGTATTTAAGATCATGTTTGACAATCTGGCATCAAAATAGCAATTATAAAAACACAGGCTATCGGCAATGCCAGCTTTGGTTAGCTCACTTGGTGATGATTTTAAAATTCCTAAATCAAAATAAATGGCAATTGGTAAAATAGCTGGCAGTGATTTTTTATGGCCCGCAATCATAATTGAAGCATTAGCTGATAAATAGCCATTCATTGAGGCGGCACTGGCAAAAATAATATAGGGAATTTTTAAATCATGACTCGCTAATTTACATAAATCATTAATGGTGCCGCTGCCAAGAGCAATGATTAAATCACAATTTGAAGCTGCAGATAAAATTTTTTCTAAATAAGATTGATTGGTGGTAACCTTATTTTCTTTGGTAGCTTTAAAAATTAATCGCCTAAAATCTGAAGAAGCTGCTATTTTTTTAAAAGAATCACCAAAAAATTGCCAATTATTGTCATAGATATTTTGATCAGAGATCAGTAAAATTTTTTTATTCCCAAAACCGAGATTAGCAACAATTTGGTCGCAATTAAGCGCAAGATCATTGGCAATTTTTACCTCTAAGAGCGCTAAATTATGTTTTTTTATTAATTCTTTTATCAGCAGCATTGGTAAAGAGATATTATTTTTTTCTTGTGGGATAAATTATTGTAATTTATATTAGCGGCTGGAGAACTTTACCTAAATTACTTAACTAAAATCAACTAAAAAATGGAAAAATTGCAATTGTTCTTATTAATAATGCAAGTTGTTATTGCTGTGGTGATGATTATTTTGGTCTTATTACAAAAATCAGATGGTGATTCATTAAGCGGCATCGGTGGTGGCAGCGGAGGAGCTAATTCAATAATCTCCAGCCGCGCTTCCGCTAATATTTTGACCAAAATTACTATGGTTTTGATTGCAATTTTTATGGCTAATTGCCTGATTTTGGCAGTTCTTTCTAAAAGTGGTCAAAAATCTTTTATCTCAGAAATTGATAAAATCGCTAAGGAGAAAGAAAAATCCAAACCAACACCTTCTAAGATCGATGACGGGGTAAAAAGCGAAGATCTTTCTGATATTAAGGCCAAAAAGCTAAAAACTATTGCGGCCCCAAAAGTTGAATAACATTATATTGCTATGAAATTAACTATTTTAAATAAAATTCATAATCAGTTAGGCGCTAAAATGGTCGAATTTGCCGGCTATGAAATGCCGGTTCAATATAAGGAAGGTATGCTAAAAGAGCATGAATGGGTTAGAAGTGGCAATGTTGGGCTGTTTGATGTATCACATATGGGGCAGTTTTTAATTGAAGGTGATGAGGTAGCGGCGTTTTTATCATATATCACCCCTACTGATTTTCAATTAAGCCGCAATAATTTAGCCAAATATACGGTTTTAACCAATCCAGCCGGCGGCATTATTGATGATTTAATTGTTACCAAAATTAATGACCAGAAATTTTTTATGGTTTTAAATGCCGGATGCAAGGAAAAAGACGTAGCCTGGATTAGAAAAAATTTACCAACGGGTATCAAATTTAGCGAGCTTAGCTCACGTTCTTTAGCTGCGCTTCAAGGCCAAAAATCATCGCAGATTTTACAAAATCTAATTAAAGACCGCAATTTAGATGATTTAGCCTATATGCATATGGATAATTATCAGCTAAAAAATGGTGAGGAAATATATATTAGCCGTACTGGCTATACTGGAGAAGATGGCTTTGAGATCAGTATTGAAAATTCAGCAATTATTGATTTTTGGCAAAAATTATGTATCAACGAGTCAGTAAGGCCAATTGGACTTGGGGCCAGAGATTCCTTAAGACTAGAAATGGGCTATCCGCTATATGGCCATGATTTAGATGAAACTACCTCACCAGTTGAAGCCGGGATTTCTTGGGTAATTAGCAAATCCAGCCAAAATTTTATCGGCTCTGAGATAATTTTAGCACAAAAAACTCAAGGTGTTAAAAGAAAAAGAGTTGGGGTAAAAATTCTTGATCGCCAAATTGCAAGACATGGTATGGAAATAGCAAATAAAGAAGGTAAAAAGATCGGCCAATTAACCAGTGGTGGTTTTTCTCCAACTTTAAAAACTTCAATTGGACAAGGCTATGTTGATATAAAATCATCTGAAATCGGGCAGGAAATATCAGTAATTATTCGCGGCAATCCAGTGCCGGCAGTAATTCACTCACCAAATTTCGTTGCCGCTAAAACCAAAGCTAAAAAATAATAATAACTTTAATAATTAGACTTATGAAATTTACAAAAGATCACGAATGGTTAAAAATTGATGGCGATATCGCAACTATCGGTATTACTGAGCATGCCGCTGAAGCACTTGGAGAATTAGTATATGTTGAATTACCAAGAATTGGTACTAATTATAATGCTGGCGATGCTTTTGCAGTAGTTGAATCTTCAAAATCAGCAAGCGATGTTTATATTCCATTTTCTGGAGAAGTAACCGAAGTAAATGAAGCTTTGTCTTCATCTCCAGAGCTAGTAAATAATTCTACCTATGAGGATGGCTGGATTGCAAAAATCAAATTAAGCCCTAATCAAGATAGCTCTAACTTGATGTCTCAAGAACAATATGACAAATATTTGCAAGATAAATAATGAAAGATTTGAGTAAAAAAGATCAACTTTTAATTACTTTTTTTAATTGCGGTAAATTTAAATATGGACCCGGAACTTTAACCAGCTTTTTATGCTTACCAATCTGGCTTATCATCAATTATTGTTTTTATTTAGCTAATTTTAGCATCATTACCACCCATCTATTCTGGTCTTTATTATTAATATCATTATTTTTATTTGGCATTCAGACTATCCCGCTTTACTCCAAGAATTTTGACCAAGAGGATCATCCTTCAATAGTTTTAGATGAGGTAGTTGGCCAGCTATCAACGCTTTTGCTTAGTTATTTGCCGGTTGCAAAATATTATTTCAAGGCTAGTTTTAGCCAATTAGTTATATTGCATCTGATTTGCGCCTTTATTTTATTTAGGGTTTTTGATATATTCAAACCATCAATTATTAAAACCATTGATAATATGAAAGGTAGCATTGGAATTATGCTAGATGATGTAGCGGCGGCAATAATTGCAGCTTTGATTACCAATATTATAGTGATATCGTTTAAATTTTTCTTGTGATCAAATGGATTTTTTAAATAAAATTAAAATAAAACTCTCTTGTAAGAAAGTCGGCAGTGACGAGTTTGGCAATCAATATTACCAGCATCCAAAATCTTTAAAAAGATATGTTGTGTATAAAGGCATGGTTGAGGCCTCTAAAATACCGTCAAATTGGCATGGCTGGATGCATTATAGCACTGACAAAATTCCGGATCAAAACCAACCAAAAAATTCCTGGCACCAAACTCATTTACCAAATTTAACCGGCACTAAATTACGTTATTTTATCGGTGGCCATCTAGCTAAAAAATCTCTGAGAGTAAAAACTGGCGGCGATTATCAGGCTTGGAAACCTTAGACTTTTACTTGAGGTTCTTTTTGCCCTCCTTAAATGAGGCCCGACCCTGTTGTCATTGCCGCCTATGCGGGGATGACAAGAAAGGGAGCTGAAAGATGATAAGAAAAGATGAAGGCTTCTTAATACAGAGCGTCCTGAAGCAAGAATTGACTATTACTAAAATTATTATTTAACATTAAACAAACTAAATATGAATAAAACTAATAATTATTTTGAAATTATTGTCGGTACTTTTGTTTTAGTGACCGCAATTGTCTTTTTTGTAAGCTCGGCAAAAAATGCCAAAATCGGCAGTAATGGCGACAGATACCATCTCCTCGCCAAATTTGACAATATTAGCGGTATCGCACCGGGTAGTGATATCAAAATTTCAGGAGTAAAAGTTGGTATCGTCGAAGATCAGTTTTTAGATCAGCAAACATTTCGTGCGGTTTTAAAAATGGCAATCAATAAGTCAGTAAAAATTTCTTTGGATTCTTCAGCTAAGGTTGCTAGCGATGGCTTACTTGGTTCTAAATTTCTTGCAATTCAACCGGGAGGCGATGAAGAAAATTTAAAAGATGGCGAAGAAATAAAATTTACTCAATAAGTTTTGAAGATTTACTTGGAAAATTTATTTTTGGCGCATCAAATAATAGTTCAAAAGAAAAGCAAGATGAGAAAAAATCTTAAGCTGGCATTAATCTTACTGGGATCTTGTTTATTTTTGCTAAATTTTAACAATCATTGTTTTGCTGAAATTATCTATAAATTGCAAAATAATTCAGATCAATCTTTTCAAGATAGCAGCAATGGCCCAGAACAAGAATCAGACACTAAAAAATTGGATCAGCAGCCAGCAAAGCCATTAGAAACGCTACCGCCAAAGCCGGATAAAGAAGCCGAGGATTCAGCTGCTAAAGCCTTAGAATCAAAAACTCCGCAAGCTAAATTAATTAGCAATAATGGGTTATCTTTGGATAAAATAGATCAATCAAGATTTATGAATATAGCCGAACTTCAGGGGCTAAATAAAATTACCGCCAAAACCTCGATTTTAAGAGCTAGAGTTGGAGAGCCAATCAAATTCGGTAATTTGTTAGTCATTATTGACAAATGCTGGCAAGCCCCTATTAGTCAAAGGCCGGATAGTAAAATTTTATTGGAAATTTTTGAAATTAAACATAACGCTGATAATAGCGAAACTAAAGAGCGGATTTTTTATGGCTGGCTTATCGCCTCTGACCCAGCAGTCTCAGCTTTGGAGCATCCGATTTACGATATTACTGCGCTGAGTTGTAGCAAATAACTTATAAATTTAATATGAAAAATCCTTCAGTAAAAATTGCGCCATCAATCCTTTCTGCTGATTTTGCTAATTTAGAAAAAGAAATAAAATTAATCACTGCCGCCAAAGCTGATTATATCCATATCGATATTATGGATGGCAGCTTCGTTCCAAATATCACCATTGGTAGCGAGGTAGTAAAAAGCCTCAGAAAACATACCAACTTACCCTTTGATGTCCATTTAATGATTAAAAATCCCGATTTACATATTGAATCTTTTGCTAAAAGTGGCGCTGATATTATTACTATTCACGCCGAAAGCGTTATTCATCTTGACCGCAGCATTAATCATATTAAATCACTTGGCAAAAAAGCCGGAGTTTCTTTGGTGCCCTCAACTCATGAAAATATTTTAGATTACATCATCAATGAAGTTGATTTAATATTAGTAATGACGGTTAATCCTGGCTTTGGTGGGCAAAAATTCTTAGATTCACAATTAAGTAAAATACAAAATATTAGAAAAAAAATTACCGCCGCTAAAAGAAAAATTGACCTTGAAGTTGATGGCGGAATTAATAATCTAACCGCTAAATTAGCAGTTGCCGCCGGAGCCAATATGTTAGTTTCTGGATCATATATTTTTGGCTCCAAAGATTATCAAAAAAATATTTTGAGTTTAAGATAAATTTTATCCCCTCTCTTTCCTCCTTAAAAGAGGGAGTATTTGAGTATGATAATTTAAATTAAAAAATAAACTAATGACCAATTACATTGTCTATGGCCTTGGAATCTCAGGGATTGCAACTCTTAAATATTTAGCCAAAAATCAGCAAAAAATTATTGCCTGCGATGATAATTGGCAGGCAGTTTCAAATTTAAAATCAAAATTACTGGCTGAGAATTTTACCTTCATTAACAATATTGAATTTCTAAAATTTGAAGAAATAAAATGGGATCAAAATACTGTAATTATTTTTGCCCCCGGAATTCCGCTCTATCATCCAAAACCACATAAAATCGTTGAGATCATTGCCAAATATGGCTGCAAATTAATTTGTGATATTGAGCTTTTTTATCAACAATTTCATCAGGATTATAATTTTATTGGCATCACCGGCACTAATGGCAAATCAACTATCTCTGCTTTGACCAATTTTATTATCAATCATCTAGGCCTAACCTCTGAAGTTGGTGGCAATATCGGCATACCATGCTTTAGCCTTGGTAATCTTGCCAAAAATTCCGCCTATGTTCTTGAAATGTCATCATTTCAGCTTGCTTTGGTCAATAATCTTCATTTTAGAATTGCCTCACTTGGTAATATTACCCCTGATCATATTGATCGTCATGGCGGAGCGGCAGAATATATTGCCGCTAAAAAAAGAATTTTTAACCATCAAAATGCTGATGATTACTCAATAATTGGCATTGATAATCATAATTCACTTAAGGTTTTTGAGTCATTAAAGCAAAATCGCAATTTCAAATCTAATTTAATTACAATTTCAACTAAAAAAATTGCGCCAAATTCAGTGGCAGTAATTGCCGGCAAACTTTATAACCGAATTGATAATGCCAATTCAGAATTTTTACTAAGCGATATTTTTCTTAAAGGCGAACATAATGCTGAAAATATTGCCATCGCTTTTGCCAATTGCTATTGCTATTTAAAGCAACAAAATCTGCTAACCAAAATTCCTGAATCCAAAATTATCGATGCAATCAGGCTTTTTAAGGGCCTTAGGCATCGTATGCAACTTTTGGGCCAAATTAACCATATTAATTTTATCAATGACAGTAAGGCAACCAACGCTGAATCCACTGAAAATGCGCTAAAAGTCTATGATAATATTTATTGGATTTTGGGTGGCGCTGAAAAAGAAGGCGGTATTGAAATATTAAAACCTTATTTTAAAAAAATAACCAAAGCCTATTTAATTGGGCATGCAACTGAAATTTTTGCTAAAATATTGCAGGAAAATCAAGTAATTTTTGAAAAATGCGGTAATTTAGAAAATGCTTTTAATAAAGCGCATGAAGATGCCAAAAAAGACCCGCTCGACCAAAAAAATATCTTACTTTCACCAGCATGCGCATCTTATGATCAATGGAAAAATTTTGAAGAAAGAGGAGATTTCTTTTGCAAATTATTTGAAAGACTTACCACAGCTAATTAAATTTATGAAAACCATTGCAATTATTGGATTTGGATTTTCTGGTACAGCGTTTTTTCTAAATCTCATCAAGTGCAATTTACCTAAAGATTTAAAGATAATTATTTTTGAAAAAGAGGATCTGAAAAATTGCCATTCATAGCAAAAAGGATTCTTTTAAAACTGATTTCTTGGTAAATTGCCTGGGATTTGAACTAAAAGCTAAGAAATATCCGCTATTTTCTGCAATGATTAAAAATAATTTACTAAAGCCGGATTTAATCATGATGAAACCGAATAATTGCAATATATTTTTGCTTGGAGGATTAAATATTGCTCAAGATTTTGAGAGCACCTCAGTACCAAATATCAGGCTACAAATTGAGGATTTAGTACCTAAAATTGCAGCAGAAATTTAAATTATCTAATTAGCATAGATTATAATTGACATTTATTTTTGAAATCATGATATTGAAAGCCTGTGCAAAGCATAAATTTTGCCAATCTAAATTAAAGAATTATTTGCCTTTTTGATTAACTTAATTTAAATCATAACTATGAAAATCATTCATTCACTGAGCTTAGCTGCCCTGATTAGCGCCTGCTCTTTTAGTGCTTTTGCTGCTAGCGGAGGCCATTACAACAACACCATGACCAAAGATTGGAATGGTTATCGTGAAAAATTATTCAACCAAGGTATTGATATTAAGCCTTATTATAAAGTTGATGGCTTTTATAATACTAATGGCGGCTTATCAAAGGGCGATAAGTTTCTTGATCGAGCTGCCTTTGTAGCTGATTTAGATGGCAAGAAAATGCTAAAAATTCCCGGCTTAACTTCTCATATCGCTTATTACACTAATAGTGGTGGCAATCCAGATGAATTAGTTGGCAGTGTTCAAGGTACCGACGCCATGTCAACTCGTCAGGGAGTGCAAAAAGCCAGGTTTTATGAAGCTTTTTTACAGCAAAATTTACTCTGCGACAAGGTTTCGATCTTATTTGGTTTAAGAGATATCAATAATGAGTTTTTCTACGCTCCTTCAACTGATATTTTTATTCATGAAATTGATGATATTGATAGAGATCCTACAATATCCTCATCCTTATATACTTCAATTGCGCCATTTTCTAGCACTTTACGCCTTAAAGTTACGCCAAATAAGGATTATTACGTACAAGCTGCGGTACTTGATCGTAGAACCAAAAAAGACAATTATCCTGGTGTTGCCGGATTTAATCATCTGATAGTAGCTGAAGCTGGCCTTACCCCAACCTATAATTCTCATAAAAATAAGTTTGCCCTAGGTTATTGGCACTATAAAGACAGATTCCCGGTATATGGCAATAGCGCCGTTAGAAAGCAATATCAAGGATTCTACTTACTTGCAGATAGCCAAATCTATAAAGAAAATGACTCTTCAGATCAAGGTTTAAGCAGCTTTGTTAAGATAAAATTTGGTGATCGTGATGTTGGCGTTTTTGATCATACTATTAATGCCGGCTTGCTTTATAAGGGCTTAGTTCCAAATAGAGATGCTAGTACTCTTGCTTTAGCGATAATTAAAAGTCACTTTGCTAAAAAATATCGCAAAGCAACATTAACTTCTGCTAGGCAGTTTAACTCATCTGAAACTACTTATGAACTAACTTATAGCGATAATTTATTGCCATGGTTAACAGTGCAGCCAGATCTTCAATATGTGGTTAATCCGGCTAGTGGTAACGCACTTAAAAATGCAACCGTGGTTGGCTTGAGGCTAATTGCCAAGATCTAATCTTGGTAAAAAGCTTAAAAAAACCATAATAATCTTTGAGATACCCGCCTTATTTAAATATTGAGGCGGGTATTTCTTTAAATTCAGTCCTTTTTTAATGGAAAGAAATTCTATCGAAAATCTCAGCAAGATAATTTCTAAGCTTCCTGGTCTTGGCCCAAGACTTGCTAAAAGACTGGTTTTACATCTGGCAAATAATAAAGAAAAAATCTTATTACCGTTGATTGGTGAATTAAATAATCTAAATGATAAAATTCATAATTGCCAAATTTGCGGCAATCTCGACCAGGGCTTAATATGTCGAATATGCAATAATCACAATCGTGATCTTGAAGTAATTTGTATCGTTGAAGAAGTAGCTGATCTTTGGGCAATTGAAAGAAGCGAAAGTTATAAGGGACAATATCATATTTTAGGCGGCAGCCTATCGGCGATCTTGGGCCATGGCGTTGAAGGATTAAATTTACAATCCCTACATCAAAGGCTTAAGGCTGGTAAAATTAAAGAGCTGATATTGGCAACTTCAGCCACCATCGATGGCCAAACCACCGCCCATTTTTTACTTGAAAATTTAAAAGAATATAATCTTAAAATTACGCGTTTAACTTACGGCATCCCGGTTGGCAGCGAGCTTGATTATTTAGATGAAGGAACCATTAATATTGCAATTAAAACTCGTAGCGAATTCTAATTTCTTTAAAATATATTGAAAAAGTAATTTTAAAGCTTTTTAATCATGTAGCAACATTTCATTTTTAACAAAGTTCAAAATATGATCAAAGATCTCGAAAAACAGAAAAATTATATCAAACAGCAATTTCCATCAGCTGATATTATTGAGCCAATTGCAAATGATAATTTAATTATTTACGTTAAAAAAGAGGAAATTACTCAGTTTCTTAAATTTTTGCGTGACGATTGGCAATTATCTTTTAAGCTTTTACTTGATGTTTTTGGCGCTGATTTTCTTGGCCTTAGAGCTCATAGATTTGAAGTTATTTACAATTTGCTAAGTCTTAAATTGAATAATCGCCTTACTGTAAAAGTTAAACTTGAAGATCAAGAGGAAGTTGAGACCGTAAGCGCAATATTTAGCACCGCTAATTGGTTTGAAAGGGAAGCGTTTGATATGTATGGCATTGTTTTTACCAACCATCCTGATTTACGTAGAATATTAACTGATTATGAGTTTGAAGGCCATCCTTTACGCAAGGATTTTCCACTAACTGGATATAAAGAAGTCAGATATGATCAGGAATCAAAAAAAGTTATCTATCAACCGGTTGAATTAATGCAGGAATATCGCAATTTTGACCTTGAGATGCCATGGCAAGGAACCAAATATGATAAAAATAAATTCTAATAATATGACCAATTGGCTTAAGAAAGTTTTTTTGATAGATAGTTTAAAAACATCCTCAGCTAATCATTTGATTTGGTTTTTTGGTCCCGCGGGCTATCTTAGCAGCTATTTTATCGTTAACAAATTGATGATAATACTCAAAATCATTACTGTTAATATCGCTTTATCAGCAATAATTATTATTTATTTTTGCTGGCATATTCATGCATTAAGAAAATGCGCATTAACAAAGCAGAAATTATTAAAAAGCCAAGGGGAAGTAGAAAATGCAACACCTCGCAGCCTTACCAAGACTTTTTTAAGAAAATTATTTCTACAAGAATCATTAACCAAATCCGATCCGATTTTAATTACAATATTAATCGATCTTTATTTCATTGTTAATACCGTCGATTGTCTTTTGGCCACCATCAATCATTTATGAATCAATAATGATAAAAATGATGATTAGCTTAATTTGTTTGGTTATTTTAAGTGGCTGCATCGCAACTGCCACAATGAATCAGGAACCTTATTATGATGGACCAGCATCTGATCATTTTGATGGTGAAAAATTTTATTCTAAATCCCGTAAATCATTTTCTGATCTGCTAAAATTTCTTTTTTCAAGCGGGCCTAACTGGCAAAGCAGTATTAAGCTTGATAATAATCATAAATCAGGCCAGGAAATCAAAAGTCCAACTAAAAACAAAGTAATCTTTATCGGTCATGCAACAACCCTGATTCAAGTTGGAAATATCAATATTTTAACTGACCCAATCTGGTCTGATTATGCCGGTCCAATTGGCCTGGTGTCGCCAAAAAGAGTGCATCCACCAGCAATAGCAATTGATGAGTTGCCAAAGATTGATTATGTTTTAATCAGCCATAATCATTATGATCATATGGATATTGCAACCATCAAAATCCTCAAGCGAAAATTTGACCCAAAATTCATTACCGGGCTAGGAAATTGCTACTATCTCAATGATAAAAAAGATCTTGATCTTGATTGTTTGGAAATGGATTTAAATGAAACCTACAAAGTCGATAATGACATATTAATTCATTTCCTAGAAGCCAAACATTGGTCACAAAGAAGCTTAAATGACCGCAACAAGACCCTCTGGGGGTCATTTGCAATCATTAGCGATAATTTTAAAGTTTATTTTGCCGGTGATAGCGGATATGGCGACCATTTCAAAGCAATTGGCAATAAATTTAATGGCTTTGACGTCGCATTACTGCCAATTGGCGCCTATGAGCCCAGATGGTTTATGAAAGATCACCACATCAACCCCAAAGAAGCAATTTTGGCCCATATCGACTTAAAAGCCAGAAAATCAATCGCCATCCATTATAAAACCTTCCCTTTAGGCCGCGAAGATTATTTCGACCCGATCTTTGATCTACAAAAAGCCGAAACCGAGCTAGAATTTGACAAACGCGACTTCTTATTGCCAGCATTTGGCGAAGTGTTTTACTTTTAATTTCTCAATTATTAAAGAAGAATAAAAAAATACTTGCATTGATATTTATACCAGTTATTTTTAATATTGATCATGTTATCATTTGCTTAAATTTTAAAAAATTACTATAGCAAGATTTTATATAAATAAATAAGGTTTAAGAACCGGTTACTTTTTTAGCTTTTTATTAAAATTAAATGGAGAATTTATGCAGCAGGGAAATGGACCATTGACAGTAAATCAAACTGAAGGAAATCCCAGGAATCGGGAATTTTGTTAAACAGCTTTTATCTTCAGATCAGTCAATAAATGCTGTAACTGATTTAGATCTCGAATCAAAAAAAACAGTTCTAGCTGCTCTAATCCAGGTAATATCAGAAAATGACCTCAAAATCAGCCCCGAAAACAAATCAAGATTACAAAGACATATTGGTCAAATTGGCAATCCATCGATTGCAAGCGCTATTACCAACAGAAAAACCGCTAAACAGATTTGGCGCATAATCAATGAATCACTGAAAGAGCCAAGCAATAGCAATATCCTCACAGGCGTCAATTATCTTATGGTTTTTTTATTTGCAACTGGCTGCGCATCTGGCACTGCTAACGATACCGCAAAAAAACTACCACAGCTCTTTGAAAATTTAAGTGATAATCAAACCGCAAAAAACGCTGCAGGAGTAACGCTTGGAATAGCCGCTTTTCTTGCAAATTGGGTTTTTGCTAATGGGGCTCTTTTGAATTCGGAAAGAAAAATTGTTGAATTCTTTAAATCCGGTTATTGTCAAAAATTATCGCTGCTAATATTAGCGGCGTTGGCTGCCGGCTCTGCATCAATGGATGCCGCATTCCCTTTTGACGCTAAAGAAGAAATAGTAAAAAATTTTGGTGTTGAAAATGAAGATGCTGCTAACGTTCTTTATTATTTTTGTTGTGCACAAGCAATTGCAACCGCGCCAACTATGATTGCAATCTGCTCTAGATCATGGATTAAATTGACAGCAATAATTCTAGCTTCTCCTACTTGGTTAAAAGAAAAATATCAAAATCCTGATATGAGTTGCAACAAATTCTCTTCAATGATACTTGCAGGATCATTTCTTGCAATCGCCGGTACTAGACTTTACGCGTTTTACTCTATGTCACAAGATATTTACCGCGATGATACTAATTGGTCAAAAGACATGATATCTGCAGCTGGAGTAATCGCTTTACTTGGCGAGGGTCCGCTTTCAGCGCTTTCAATGGCTGCCTTTAGTGAGTTTGTTGATCCTTATATTAAATTTGGTATTAAAGGTTTATTTAAAATACCAAGATCAATTTTTGGTTATCAACGTCACATTGACGAACCTAATAACGGTCGACAAATAGTAAATGATAATGAAAGCAGTATGGAGTGGGATGAAAAAAGTCAACTAATATTTGATATAATAGTGCTTTCTCTCAATGCCATTGGCAATGGAATGTTAATTTTACGGAAAGGTTTTTCAATATCTAACTTTTGTACATTTATTGCTGCCATTACTTCATCTCTTGCGCTTTGCAGCATGGATGTTATAGAAGATCTGAAAAAGAAACTTGAATTTATCAATTTTGTAACTGGCAATAAACAGCATTTTGATTATAACCAGACTTTAGGTGACTATCTTGAAGAAAAACTGCCAACTACCGATAATCAAGTTGTACAAACTAGCAATATAGATATTGAACTTGGACCTAAGCCATCATTAGAACCTTCTAATAGATCGCGGAAATCTAAGGTAGAAGCATCTATTGCCTCCAACACAGGAAAGTCTTTAACAAGCGGATCCGATTCTCACGCCCTTTAATTACTTGCAATTAGGCATATAATTGATCGCGATTTTTTGCCGCAAGAGGTTAATAGACCCCTTCCGGGGGGAGCGGAGAACGGCATTAGTAAGATTCCAGCTTTTTTGCTACCTCATCGCTAATTAGATAATTGCCAGTAACTGATTGCACATCGTCGCAATCTTCTAGAGCGTCGATCATTTTTAGCATTTTGGTAGCAGATTCAAAATCAAGCTCAATAGTGTTTTTGGGTTTCCAGTATAATTTAGCGCAAACCGGGTCACCATATTTGGCGCTGAGAGCATCTCGTAATTTAGCTAAATTTTGCGGGGCGGAGATGATGATGTGAGAATTTTGGCTGGACTCTATTTCATCGGCGCCAGCTGCAATTGCGGCTTCAAACATCTCATCTTCTGAGGCTATTTTAGCATCATATTCAATCAGCGATACATGATCAAACATAAAAGCAACTGAATTGCTTTCACCCATTGCCCCACCATATTTAGTAAAGATACTTCTGACTTCACTGGCGGTGCGGTTACGATTATCGGTTAAAGCTTCTACAATTAAGGCGACACCGTTAGTACCATAGCCCTCATAACGAATTTCTTCAAAATTATCAGTATCATTGCCAAGCGCAACCTTCTTAACCGCCGCCTCAATGCGATCTTTTGGCATATTATGCGATCTGGCATCAATGATTGCATTTCGAAGCCTTGGATTAAAATCGGGATCTGGCTGTCCAGATTTAGCAGATACGGTAATTTCTCTTAATAATTTGGTAAATAATTTAGCTTTTTTAGCATCTTGAGCACCTTTGCGATGCTTAATATTAGCAAATTGCGAATGTCCGGCCATATTTTTTCTTAAGTTTAATGATTTATAAAACAATAATATTATTACCCTTCGTCACGACAACCTCCCGCCCCTTTGTTATCGCCACTTCTCTCTTTGTCATCTCGCTTCCTTATTTGTCATCCTCACTCTCTTTCTTGTCATCCCCGAGAGAGGCAAGGAATCTAGGGTAACAAAAAAATCCGTCAAAGCTGCTCTTGATAGCGCATTTTTGAAATTAAATGCGTTTTTTCTTCTAAGTCGCTGGTTTTGGAGTCAATTTCAGGATCTCCCGGGTGAATCATGATTTCTATTTTTTGATAGTTTTTGGGAATTTTAATTTTAGCGATCAATTCTTTTGAGAGCTCGCAGCTATTTAAAATGCTAAAAAAATATCGGTTGGTTGTGATTTTTTTGGCACCATTAATGATGCCAAAAAATCTTAATAATAGCCATTTTATAATTCCAGCATTTTTAATAAATAAATTACCCTTATTTATCCGCCAGCTATAATATAAATTTTCATTGATGATTCTGATTCTTGGAATTTGGTATTCTTTGGCCTTCTTGACAATTATTGCAAAAATTCCTGGTATATAATGAATGTGACGATGGCCGTCAATATGAGAGATTGGTGATTTTAGTGACTGCTTTAGCCAGGATAATTGGGCATCAAGCTCAATTTCTAGTTGTTTTAAAAATTCTTTACGATTAAAAATTATCAGTAATAGTAATTTTAAAAAACCATTTTTGAACCTAAAACTTTTATCGGTCAGAAGATTTAAATTTTGATCTTTAAAACAGCAATTGCCATTTGATAAATTAAAATGGAGGCCGATTTTTAAATCGGGATTTTGATTGGCAATTGCAATTGCCTGATCTTGATAGCCACAACCGGTGATAAGACTTGCTGAATTTAATTTTTTTTGCTTAAACATCTTTTCAACCGCTAAATTAACGCCCTCGCTAATTCCAAAATCATCAGCATTAATTATGGTTACATCATCATTATTTTTTATCATCTTTAGAGTCAGAATTTTTTTCAATCAATTCAGCAAAATATAGCGGGCGGCTTTTTGATTCGATATGAATTCTGCCAATATATTCGCCAATTATTCCCAAAATTATAAATTGAATACTGGATAAAAATATCACCAAGCAAATTATGGTTGCATAACCGCTTGGTTGATGCAAATGATAATGCTCATAAATTGTCCATAAGGCAAAAACCATGGCCGAAATTGCCGATATTACCCCTAAATAAATTGAGATTCTAAGCGGCTTGACTGAAAATTGTAAGATCGAGTCAAAGGCTAATTTTAGTGATTTTACCAGATTATAATTACTTTTACCGCTATGTCTTTTAGGAGCAATAAATTCTATTTCAGCAACATTAGAAATCCCCAGCCAGTTAAGCATACCACGAAACATTCTTGAGCTTTCTCTCATATTTCTTAAAGTCTTGATATATCTGCCACTAACTAAGCGAAAATCAGGAGTTTGCGGCGGTATTTTAACATCAGAAATCATATTTGAGAGCTTGTAAAAAAAGCCAGATAAAATATTTTTGATTACCCCTTTATCTTCATTTTTAATGATTTTAGTAAGCACGATTTCATAGCCTTGACGCCATTTATCAATCATTTGCGGCAATAATTGTGGCGGGTGCTGTAAATCTGCATCCATAAAAATTACCGCCTCGCCTTTGGCATAATCAAGGCCGGCAGTCATCGCGATTTCATGACCAAAATTGCGGTCAAAATTAACGATCTTAACTCTTTTACTATCTTCTAAAATTGCTTTCATCACGAACAAACTATCATCTTTACTGCCATCATTAACAAAAATAATCTCATAATCAATATCATCTAAGGGCTCAAGCATGTGATTTATTTGTTTATATATTTCAAATAAATTTCCCTCCTCATTATAGGCCGGAATAACAATTGTGATTAATTTTTTATTACTCATTTTATTTAAAAGAAAAATATTTGTGAGAAAAATAGCTGGCAATAGTTAAAGTCATAATACAGATCAACTGCGCAATGTAAATATTAATTCCCAGTAAATCTTTTAGCAAATAAAGCAGCATCGCATTTAAGACAAAATAAAAAGCGTAAACAATATTAACTTTGACATATTCGAACCAGAAATTTTTATCTGATCTAAAAACAAAATATTTTAGATTAACAAAAGAATTAAACACCGAAATTAAATGACAGAAAAAGAGAATTAATATATAATGCAACTTACTGCCAAGTAAATATTGCAGAAGGCAAAATAATGAGAAGCTAAATACGGTATTATAGCCCCCAACTAGTAAAAACCTGATTTTATCATTAATTTTAAACCAATAATTTAAAAGATTTTTAATCATGCAATTTGGTGATTAAATTTTCATTGGTAAAATTATCATATTAATCCCTTTAACATGGAGGCGGCGCTGCATGACATAGGCCATATGGTTATAAATTAACTGATTAAAGATATTTTCATTTTCTAAAATAAATTTAGTACCAAAAAATATTGCCTTTGGATAATCTCTGGTCACTCGGTAGCTGATTCTGGTTAGCTTTTCAACAATATCAGTATCATAACCAACATAGGCTCTGGCAAAGCGCCCGCTGGCATTGCAGTAATTTTTATATTTTTGTAAAATTGATTTGGTTCTTCTACGCATTTCACGCCATTTTTTTTCTTCTCTAAAAGTGTTAGAATCAACCTCACCTACCATTACAAAAATAAAATTCTGAAAAATTCCCGGGAATAATCTTTTAATTTCAAGTAGACAATTCATGCCACTGCTAAAATTTTGATCAACAATTATTGCTGCAGTTGGAGCATTTTTATCCGAAATTTCGATTTTATCGCATGGGGCAATATTGCGATAATCATAAAATCGAGTTTCAATATTAGTTAACAAAATTCTTAATTTGCGGTAGGAATTTTTTACTAATAGCCCAATAATCACAAAAAATGAGGTAATCACCAAAGTAACCCAGCCACCTTCATAGAATTTTTCGGTAATAGTGATGATTAAAATGCTGCCACAAATTATAAAACCAATCAATGAAACTACTAATTTTTGTCGCCAGAAAATCTTCCTTTTGCGATTTCTAATCCAGTAAATAGTTAATCCCAAAAGCGATAAAGAGAAGGTTATAAATACATTAATACTGTAAAGCACCACTAGAATATGCACGGCGCCCCTGGTAATAATCAAAGTGGCGATTGCGGTAATTGCCATGAATAAAATTCCGTTTTTAACTACTAAACGACTTGAAAGAGTGCTAAAATATTTTGGCATCCATTCATCATTGGCCATATTGGCGACCACCGTAGGGCCGGCTAAAAATCCGGCATTAGCGGCAACAAAAAGCAATCCCGCTTCTAATAATAAAACAATTGGTACAAAAACTTTAGAAATTTGATAGCCCCCAATCGTCCAATTGCCAGAAATAGTATAAAAAACCGTGGCATTAAGAGTCTGGCCATCAACTTTATTAGATCCCCATAATAAATATAAAGTTATAATACCAGCTGCAGTAAATGCCAAAGAAAGGGCCACTAAAAACATGGTTATTTTTGCGGTTTTGATTCTTGGTTCCGCTAAACTATGAGTATTAGTTGATACCGCCTCTAATCCGGTGTAAGTACCACCCCCCATTGAAAATGCTTTTAAAAATAAAGAAAGTAAAAAGATGGTGCCCATCGTCCCGCTAATGCCCCTAGCTTCTTCAACCGCTTGGGGAAATAATTCATTGATACCTGAATGATGGGATATGATGCCGTAAGTAATTAAAAAGAAATGGGTGGCCACGAAACCAAGAAAGATCGGCATCAAAAATTTTATTGATTCTTTCATGCCGCGTAAATTAAGCAAAGATAGAGCAACGATTGCTAATATCTCAATTAGGAGCTTAATTCCACTCCAATTAGCCGGTAAAAATGAAAAGACCGCATCAACGCCGCTGGCAACTGAAATTGAAATAGTAAGAATATAATCAACGATTAGCGCCGATCCGGAAACCAGCCCGGCATATGGCCCAAGTAATTTGGTTGCCACCCGATAACCGCCACCACCACTTGGAAATAATTCAATGACCTGAATATAAGCATAAGAAATGACAAAGACAGTAATTGCAGTTGCAATTGCCAGATAAATTGCCAATTCAAAATGATCGCCAAGCGCCAAAAAGGCCTCTTCTGGACCATAGCAAGATGACGAAATTCCATCAGCACCAAGTCCAACCCAGGCTAAGAAAGCAATTAAAGAAATCGATTTTCTGGTCTGGGTATCAAAAAAATCTTTTGGTTTACCAAAGATAAAATGCTTTATCCTGCTAATTATCATAAATTGCTTATTTTATAAATATTCTCATTTATTTATGAGATTTTTTTAGTATTATTGCTATTTTAACAAAAAAATACTAATTATTTTAGTTATAATATTTTTAACTACCAGCAAAATACTAATTAAAGAAAATTTACTAGCTAGCATCTGCGGTAGAAATAGATCAAAACTGTCGAAAGTTGATAAAAAGCTTGTAAATCAAGATCTCTATTTTGTCATTGCGGCGCAGATTATAGTCCATTTTGCAGCATCTGAGACGTTGCTTGATGAATTGCAATCTGCGCCGCAATGACAAAATAGAGATCTAAGACAAGTAACTGATATAGCCGTACTATTTTATAAACTTTGGCCAACTTTTAACAATTATGGTCAATGGAATCATCGCTTGCAGCATTGCTTAAACTATTTTGATGCTAATTTTAATTAAAAATTCAACCCAGGAGGTAAAGAAATGCCGCTTGTTGCTGATTTTATTGATTCAGCCGAGCTTTCATCAAGCTTCTTTTTAGCATCATTAAAAGCCGCAACAATTAGATCTTCCAATATTTCCTTTTCTTCTTTGGCTAATAATTGCGGGTCAATTATAATTTTTTTAGCAATCCCTAAACCGCTAACTATAGCTTTAACCATGCCACCACCTGAAATTCCTTCATATTCAGCGCTAGCCAAATTTTCTTGAATTTCCTGCATTTTTTTTTGCATCTCCTGCGCTTGGCGCATCAATAATTTCATGTCCATATATATTAAAATTTAAATTGTTAAAATGTTAACCCCCTTAAAAAGGGCAACCTCAAGATTTTGTTCAATTCTTGCGCTCTTGTCAAGCTAGTTTTAAAAAAACAACCAAGAACTGCTCAAAGGAAGGGACGCGTCCCATAACCTCTCTTTTGTCATTGTGACTGCAACCGCAATCGATCTTGCAACATCTTTACTACTTTACTGCTTGATGAATTTTTTTAAGCTTAATCAGGATGTTTTAAAAACCATTGGAAAAATCAGAAAAGAGCAGAGTAATTCCTAAAATAACTGACTCAGATAATAAAATGCAACATTTCAATTATATCGATAATTATACCTATTCTTAAAGCTTGATGAGATAAATAATGGGAAGGGATCAAGACCCCTTCCCGCACCTTCATTTTATTTCTACATCTTCATTTTATTGTTCCACCTTATTATTGATATCACAGCAGGAATGAGTCAGTGTCATAGTAGGAATAGTCAGTGCCACAGCAAGAATCGGTTCAATTGACCCATTGCTAATGTTTATGTCATCTTTATTAAACATTTGCTTTTGCTTATTTTCGAATTGATCCAAAAGTTAAGAAAGTTAAGGAGGAAGTTCAATAGATCCTTTTTATGCATGGCCGATAAAAGACTGAATTGGGTCTAAATTAGACTATCGTCATTTCTTTTATATTGATCAAAGCCATAATTTAGCAGTTTTTTAACTGCGACGATTCTTTGTCTTGAGGTTTTTACACGATTAACTACTACAATTAGCTCGCGATTATCACGATTTACGGTACCAACCATACCATATTGACCTTCGATAGTATGGCCGGTTTTCATTCCGGTTACACCATCATAACGCTGTCTCATTAGAGGGTTGGTATTGTTATGTTTGCGGTTATTATAGGTAAATTCTGAAATTGAAAAATATTTGGTATATTGTGGAAAATCTCTTCTGATTCTCATAGTCAGGGTAGCAAGATCTCTGACGCTCATATAATGGCCATTTTCAGCAAGGCCATGAGGATTCATAAAATGGGTATTTTGAAGACCTAACTCTTGAGCCTTTTTATTCATTAATGAAACAAAATTTTCAACAGAATCGGAGGTTGCTTCCGCTAAAGCAATAGCGGCATCATTAGCAGAAACTACCAACAAACCTCTAAGCAATTCATCAATTGTAACAACATCGCCATAATGCAAATACATCAAACTTGAGCCTGGTCTTACTCTGGATTTTTGTAATACATTTTTACCAATCAAACATTGATTATCAAAATCTATTTTGCCTTTATTTATTTGGTCAAAAATTACATAAGCAGTCATGATTTTGGTCATTGAAGATGGCGGAAATCTGATATCAGGATTTTTTTGCAGCAAAATTTCTTGATTCTTTGGATCATAAAGAAAATATGAATCGGTATTTCTAAGGGCTATTTTTGATTCTAATTCCGGATTGATAAAATTTCTTACTCTGCCACGAGGTCGGTTTGCACTATATTTGGTGTTTTTCTTCTTGGATTTTAAATTGCTGCTTAAAGATTTCTGTTTTGAAATATTTTGTTTGTTAACATTGCTGATGGGTTTGGCTTTGTTAGTTTTACTGGTAGCATTTGCCTTTTGAATTGGCTTGGCCTCAACATTTAAAGATGAAAGGCAGATAAGCGAAAAAATAATGGTAAGATTAACAATAAAAGATGGAATTTTTCTAAACGCTTTTTGAGCCATTTTAATTTTTATCAAATTTCATTATTGCCATAAAGTTGGCATCGACTTTATTTTCAAGGACTAATTTTACTAACTTTGAGCTTATTTGGAATTACTTTAGCGGACAGATCAACATCTATTACTTCTTTGTCTAAAGATGATCCCTTTTTTATTTGCGATTGCTTTTTTTTAGCAATTAAAATTTTACTTATTGCTATATCTTCCTCTAAACTAGGATAATTACTAATGTCATCAATGTTTTTTTGCAAGTAATTATTTCCAATAATGAAATATTCTTTTTGCTTGTCAACATCGGTGCTGATGCCATAAACATCATTTTTTGGAACATGAATTTCATCAAACTCAGCTCCAACCCTTCTAAAAGCTGGATAATTGCCAGTATATCTGATTTCAAAATCATTATCTGAATTATTATTTTCTACCGGCTGTTTATCTGAAGGGTGATAATTATTTTTGGATAAATTTTCTTTGCTATGATTAATAGCTTTTTTAATTTCCTTATTTCTGGTGAGATTAATTTTTTTAACCTGAGCGCCATATTTTTTTAAGAATTCATCATTATTTTTTTGCGGATATCGGCATCCAAAAATAACTAGCAAAGTAGCGCAAAACAAAATTTTATGCCAAATTAAGAGCCAGTTCCTACCCTGGTCACATCCTCTTTCGACCTTGTCATCCTCGCGAAGGCGGGGATCCATTTTGCAACATGATGGCTGTTGATCGGAGGATCCCCGCCTTCGCCGGGATGACAAGGTCAAAAGTTGGGATGATATTAGAAAATTAGGATTGAAAAAAAAGATAATTTTTCTATAAGCATCAGGCAATTTTGGTATATATCTAAAAAATTTTGCAATCATTACTTAAAAAAGGCAGTTATTTTTTTACTAAGAAACTCTTTTGTCGCGATTTAGATAATTTTTTGATTATAATTTGCGCCTGTTTTTTATTGGCAAAAGGGCCAATTAAAACCCGGTATGATTTTTTATCGCCAGATATTGATTCTTCTATCATTGCTTTATGAAAGCTAGAAACCTGTTGTAAATTTTGATTAGCATTATCAAGTGATAAAAAAGATCCGCTTTGAACAAAAATACCATGAGCGGGATTTTTTGAAATTGCTTGATTTTTAGGAGCTGGCAAATTATCGCTAACAGCAACTTTAGATCCGCTAAATTTAAAGCTTTTTGAGCTATTGGTTTTAGTTTCGGGATAATTTTTTAATTTAAAATTATTATACTCGCTATAATTGCTGAAATTGGCCTTTTGTTCTTGATTGTTACTATTTGTAATATTGCTTGTAGCAGCGAAATTACTCAATTGTGAATTATCTAAATTATTTTGCTTGGTATCTGCAACAGTTTTATTTTCTATTTTTTGATCAGTAACTACTGGATTATTTTGCTCAGGATTTTGAACTGCATATTGACTGCCATCAAATTTTTCCAAATCATCCAATTGTTGATTAGGTGGCGAATTATTGACTATCGGCGCATTATCAATTATCTGCCTGCTTGGAATTATAGGATTTGCAGTATTAGTGACATTATTATTTCTTTGAATTTTTGACATGATTTCTGCATTTAACTCTGGCACTCTGGTTTTGATTGGATGCGGCTTACCATTTAAATCAACAATACGGATCTGTGGTTGCTTATTATCTGAGGATTTATTGCGAAAATAGCTACAAGATGATAATATTGAGATGATTAACAGACTTTTAAAAACTTTTAATAGATTAGACATTTTGTTAAAAATTTCATTAATTTTAATGACGATATTTTTTTTCTAAAAACTCAATCATTTTACTTGCTATATCAACATTTGTCACTTTTTCTATCCCCTCTAACCCAGGAGAAGAATTGATTTCAAGAATTTTTGGCCCGGTATTTGATCTTACCATATCAACTCCGGCTAAATCAAGTCCAATTAATTTAGTAGCATTAATTGCCAATTCTCTTTCTTCATCAGTAATTTCAATTGCCTCACCTTTGCCACCTAAATGGATATTAGCGCGGAACTCTCCTTCCTCAGCAACCCTTTGCATTGAAGCCACTACCTGATCACCAATTACAAAACATCTAATATCTTTGCCCTTTGATTCCTTAATATATTGCTGCACCAAAATATCAGCTTTAAGGCTACGAAAAGCATTAATCACACTTTCTGCCGCTTTGGTATTTTCGGCTAGAACTACCCCTACCCCTTTGGTTCCTTCAAGCAATTTTACTACTAAAGGGGCGCCGCCAACCAATTTAATTAAATCTTTAGTTTCATAAAATGAATTGGCAAAACTGGTGGTTGGAATATTAATGCCATTGCCGGCAAGAATTTGCAGAGTCCATAATTTATCACGCGATTTAATGATCGCATCAGATTTATTAAGACAATATACTTGATTAGCTTCAAACTGCCTGACAATTACCGTACCGTAAAAAGTAATGCTTGGCTTAATTCTTGGTATTACCGCATCAATATTTTTAAAAGACTCACCTTCATTATAATAAATCTCGGATTTGGCAGTAATATTATTGATATTTGCCGGTGATAATACTTTAATATAACACCCCCCAAGATCAGCAAAATCTACCTCATGACCTCTTTTTTTGGCAGTCTCAATTATTCTTTGATTCGAATATAATTTGGGATTTGATGCCAGAATGGCTATTTTCATAATTTAACTATTTATATAATTTCAAAATTTTAGATCTTGTTACCTTTCCTTGCACAAAGGCACGGGCAGTATCTACCACCATATTAGCTTGCTTTATAGCGTCCCTTCCAAGTAACATTCTAAATGCCATCGAATCTCGATTAGCCAAAGTGATTTCAATTTCTAGCTCTTTTTTTCCGATTTGCAATTTTGATTTAATTACAAATCTTTTTTCTTTTTTACCCCCTGAATCACAAACCATCCTACGTTCAACAACTGGAGCAATGCATATTTTTTGCATCACTTTATTTTTCTGCAAAGGGTGAATATAAAATTTTACATATTCAACACCCTCAATGTAAAAACTCTCAATATCAAAGGCATGTAAAGAGGAAGTTTTGGCCCCGGTATCAATTTTGGCCTTAATTGCTGGTAATCCAAGGCAAGTAAGGCTAAACCATTCTTTCCAGCCAATAATATTTTGGCGATCAATTGTAATTTTTTTATGTTTTTTTACTATCACTAATTTTTATTTTTAATTAATCTGATAATATTCTCCAAATCTTCTTTAGTATCAACGGATGCCGGGCAAGAATCAACAATCTCAACCACGATTTCAATATTATTTTCAAGCGCTCTTAGCTGCTCTAATTTTTCTCTTTTTTCTAAATTTGAAGCCTCAAAAGACACAAATTCTTCCAGGATTTTTTTATTATAAGCATAAATCCCGATATGGTGATAATAATTTCCTGCGCCATAAGGAATCGGGCTGCGAGAAAAATATAAAGCCCGACCTGAAACTATTTGATTTAATGATTTATCGCTATTTTTATATGGTGCAAGAGCAATCTTTACTACATTTGAATTATTAATCTGATTTGTGTCTTTAATTATTGAAGCAGCGGTAGTAATTTGGTGATCATTTTTTAAGCAGGAAGCCCCAATTCTATTGATAATTTTTGGATCAATATCAGGCAAATCTCCCTGCAAATTAACTATCACCTCAAGATCGTCAGTGATTTTTTTATCTAATTGTTTAAAAGCGGCATAAATTCTATCGGTTCCAGACCCTAAATTGGGATCAGTAATGATATATTTAGCACCAAATTTTGCCACTTCAAGAGCAATTTCTTCACCATCACAAGCAATAAAAACTTCTCCTAAATTTGCAGCTAACGCTTGGTTATAAACCCTCTGAATCATGGCTTGGCCGCAAATATCAGCCAATGGCTTATTTGGCAATCTGGTTGACGCTAATCTCGCCGGAATAAAAATCGCAATTTTATTTTTCATATTATATTCTTTAAAAATATTTCACCGTGATTATACTGCAGACGGCTCTATAACAAAACGCAATTTATTTAAAAAAATGGTAATTACAAGCAATTTAAACACGACTAGCCAATCAAAACTCACAGCCTATCTAAAATTAATTTTTATAAAATATAAATTTTATTTTATCTCAATGTGTCTTTTAGCAATAGCTGCGTCTTTATTTGAGATCTCGGTTAATTATAAAATAAAAGAAATAATTGACGCGGTTGCAGGTGGTTCTACAGCCAGTCAAATCAACATAATCTTGCTATTATTTGTTTTTTACAAATTGATGCATCATGGCATGTTTTTTATCAGAAGGCTTTTAGATATAAAATATAAGCCAGCACTTGGCAGTCAAATAACTACTGATATTTACAATAAAATTATCGGACATTCTTTGCATTGGTTTGACTCTCATCTATCAGGCGAAATTGCTAGCAAAATCAATGGTTTTCAGACCAGCCTGTCACATATTATCACTTATAGTTTTCGCAGCCTGGTAATATTGGCAGCGATAATTATTGGCATGATATTTTTGCTGCAGGTCAATATTTTGTCAGCCTTAGTGATCTTTATTTTTGCAATTATTTACTGTCCGATAATATTGATTTTGCTTAAAATACAGATGCAAAATCAAAAAAATTATGTCGATGCTGAGCAGGAAACTTCTGGCATTGTCAATGATTCGATCGCTAATATTTTTAGTATCAAAATTATCGGCAATGCTCTTAGCGAATTTAAATTAAAATTAATGCCGGCAATTTTAAACCGCCAATCTTTAGAAAAAATATCCCGGCAATTTGACGCTTATTTTGTTGATAATGCTGATACTATCATGGTAGTAATTATGAGCGCGGTGCAAATTTATTTGCTTACCAATTTATATCATAGCGGCCAAATTAGCGCTGGTAGCTTTGCTTTTGTGATGATGATTACTTTAAAAATTCATAGTGATTTAGATCAAATTCTAGAAACCATCTTATTTAACATTAATCCTGCAATTGCAAGCCTCAAAGCATCATTTTCTTTAGTTAGCACTGATTATGATATTAAAGATAGGTCAGATGCTAAAATTTTAAGCAACATCAAAGGCGAAATAAAATTTAATAATGTTGATTTTGCCTATCAGGATTGTCACCATAATGTCTTAAATAATTTTAATTTAACCATTAAAGCCGGTCAAAAAATTGGCATTGTCGGCGCAACCGGTGCCGGCAAAACTACCATCATTAAATGCTTACTGAGATATTTTGACATCTCAAAAGGCGCGATTTTAATTGACGATCATAATATCAGGGATGTCACTCAGGAATCTTTAAGAGCAAATATCTCGGTAATTCCTCAAGATATCACTATGTTTCACCGCACTATTTTACAAAATCTGCAATTAGCAAAATATGATGCAACTTTTGATGAAATTGTTGCTGCCTGCAAAAAAGCCAGAATTCACTATGATATTACCAATATGAGGCATGGCTATAATGCAATTGTTGGCGAAAGAGGAGTAAAAGTCAGTGGTGGTCAAAGACAAAGAATCGCAATTGCCAGAGCAATATTAAAAGACGCCCCAATATTAATTCTTGACGAAGCAACTTCAAGCCTCGATAGCAAAACCGAAAAATATATTCAAGAAAGCCTGAATCTCTTAATTGAAGATAAAAATAAAACCGTAATTGCTATCGCTCACCGACTTTCAACCATCAAACATATGGATCGAATTATCGTTTTAGACCGCGGAAAAATTGTCGAAGAAGGAACCCATGATGAGTTAATCAATAACCAAAACAGCATCTATAAAAAGCTCTGGGAACTACAAGAAATTTAATCTCTTTGCTACAATAATGGATCTGTCAATCTATATGGCAATAGGTTTATTAACGGTCGCAGCAATGGATATCAACATGGTAGGAATTGGGTGCCTATCAACATCGCGGGAATGACTTGATAGACCCCATTCCTGCAGCGTTGAGATCTATTCCCGCGATGTTGATATCCACTCCTGCGATGCTGCTATCGATTCCCACAAAGTCGATCGATCTATTCCTGCAACAAGTAAGTAAAGTAGTAACAACCTTTAAATTTAATTTAAATTATTGCTTGACTTTTTTTAAATTAGCCAGAAGAATAACGCCTTCTTTTTTGGCTTATAAAAAAATCTTACTTATAAAAGATTTTCACTTAAGCCATATTTTAATTTCTTAATTTAGTTACTATTTTAAGAGCACGTAGCTCAGCTGGTAGAGCACTTGACTTTTAATTAAGTGGTCGCGGGTTCGATCCCCGCCGTGCTCACCATACTTGTTGATCAGGTTTGGTTAGTTTTAATTATCTTCACAAATTCATGACAGGGGAGTCCCCCGATTATTAATCTTTTTCGTTAAAAAAATTACAATTGGGACTCAAATATTTCTATGTCAAAAAATTTCTTATTTACCTCCGAATCAGTATCAGAAGGCCATCCCGATAAAGTCTGCGATCAAATTTCTGATCTTTTAGTTGACGCTTATTTAAGCAAAGATCCATATTCGCGCCTGGCAATTGAAACTTTTGCTACCACCAATATTGTAATTATTGGCGGCGAAATCAGGGCGCCGGAAATATCTAAAAGTGATATCGAAAATTTAATTCGCGCTAAAATTAAGCAAATTGGCTATCAGCAACCTGGCTTTGACTATAATGATCTAAAAATTCTTAATTTTATTCATGAACAATCTCCAGATATTGCAATTGGAGTAGATTCTTCAAATAATAAGGATGAAGGTGCCGGAGATCAGGGAATTATGTTTGGATATGCAATCAATGAAACTGAAGTCTTGATGCCAGCGCCAATTTATTATGCTCACCGCATCTTGCATAATATTGCCGATGGCATCAAAAGCGGTGATTTAAAAGGCTTGGGACCGGATGCTAAAAGTCAGATAACTTTATGCTATGAGCATGAAATACCGGTTAAAGCTGACACTATCCTGGTTTCAATCCAGCATCAGCAAGACATGACTCAAAAACAAGTCCGAGATTTAATCATCCCCTATATTATTAAAACCCTACCTTCGGGCTGGATGTGCGATGATGATAAATTATTAGTTAATCCCACCGGCAAATTTGTAATTGGCGGCCCTAACGGCGATGCCGGCCTTACCGGTAGAAAAATTATCGTCGATACTTATGGCGGCGCTGCACCCCATGGCGGCGGGGCATTTTCTGGCAAAGATCCAACCAAGGTTGATAGATCAGCTGCCTATATGGCAAGATATTTAGCCAAAAACATCGTTGCCGCCGGCTTTTCTGATAAATGCACTATCCAAATCTCTTATGCAATTGGCATTTCTAAGCCATTATCCTTATATGTTGACACCCATAAATGCCTGGTTAGTAACCAAAAATTAATTACCATCATCAATGATATAATTGACCTCTCCCCAAGAGGAATCAGGCAGCATTTAAACCTCAATAAACCAATCTATGAAAGAACCGCCACTTATGGCCATTTTGGCCGCGAGGTAGCAATTGATGGTGGCTTTTCCTGGGAAAAAACTGATTTGGTTGAGAAATTAAAGAAATATATTTAAAAAAATTTGACCAAAACTAGCTAAAATTTAGATGACAAAGCATCAAAATATTACATCTGGTCAAATAGCTTTTTATCAAAGTAAAGATGGTAAAATTGAATTAGATATTACAATAAAAAATGATAATATTTGGCTGACTCAATCCAAAATCTCAGAATTATTTACAGTAGATAGAGCGGTTATTACTAAACATCTACAAAATATTTATGAATCAAAGGAGCTAGAAAAAGAAGTAACATGTGCAAAAATTGCACAGGTTCGAAATGAAGGCAGCAGAAAGGTTAAAAGGGTATTAGAATATTATAATCTTGATGTAATATTATCGGTCAGGTATCGTATTAATTCAGCTCAAGCAACTAAATTTCGTATTTGGGCAAATTCAATACTTAAAAATTATCTGATCAAAGGTTTCGTCATTAATCAAGCAAAACTAAAAGAAAATAAGCGACTTGAAGGAAGCATTTGGCTTAATTAAACAAACTTTAGATAGTAAAATTGTTTCTGGTAATGAAGCAAAGGGAATTCTTAAAATTATCACTGAATATGCCACAATTCATGGTTTTTACTTCAGAAATATAATGAAAAAAACTCTTCTCATCTTAATTAGTTATTTTTTTCTAAACAGCGAAGCTTTTGCCAATAATGATTGTTTTATAGTTAAAGAAAAAAATCATATTTTAAAACAAGAGGGCAATTGTAAAAAACGTCACGCTCCCTGTTCCACCTTTAAAATCGCTATTAGCTTGATGGGTTATGATCAGGGAATTTTGCTTGATGAACATGATCCTAAATGGCCATTTAAAGAGGGTTATCCGGATTATATAGCAAGCTGGAAGAGTGATCAGGATCCTGCTAGTTGGATAAAAAATAGCTGCGTGTGGTATTCACAGGTAATTACTACCAAACTCGGGGTTAAAAAATTCAAAGATTATGTTGCTAAATTTAATTATGGCAATCAGGATGTTTCGGGTGATAAAGGCAAAAATAATGGACTTACTGAATCTTGGCTATCAAGTTCGCTAAAAATTTCACCTGTTGAACAAATTGCATTTTTACAAAAGCTATTTGATAATAAATTACCAGTAAGCATCAAATCTCAGCAATTAACTAAAAATCTAATTTTTGTTGAAACCTTGCCAAATGGCTGGAATTTATATGGTAAAACCGGTAGTGGAAATCTTTTAAATAAAGACGGTTCTGACGATCGTGATCATCAAATTGGCTGGTTTGCTGGATGGGTTGAAAAAGGAAATCGTATAATTACCTTTGTTAATTATATTGAAGATCAGCATAAAGAAAATTCTTGGGCAAGTAAAAGAGCGAAGGAAGCTGCGAAGGAAAAAATTCTACAGGTCATTAAGGATTAGGAAATCTAGAGCTAAATATATCAATGTTATCTTGACAAAATGAGTAATTCAGTCTTAAACATCATAATGGTCGCAATAGGAGGAGCAATGGGCTCGGTGATGCGCTATTTATCTTCAGAATTTTTGGTTTATTTTTTTCGGGCGCAATTATTTCCGGCCGGAACTTTTTTTGTTAATGTTTTTGGGTCTTTTTTGGCCGGTATTTTATATTATTTTTTGATTAAATATTTTAATTATTTTAATCTTTTACATCGCAATTTTTTGCTGGTTGGCTTCCTCGGTGGCTTTACTACTTTTTCAGCTTTTTGCCTCGATTTCTTTCGCCTTTTTACTGCCGGCCATTATAATATGGCGATTCTTTATGCCTTAATGTCAGCGATTCTTTCAATTCTGGCATTATTTTTTGGCTTTTACTTAATGAAATTTATCGCTTAAAAAAATGTCAAAATTAATTCTTATTGATGAAGAGCTTGCCGGTAAAAGGTTAGATAAATTTTTAAATCATGAATTTGAGGTTTCTTTTTCTGCTATTCAAAAAATTATCAGGCAAAAACAGGTTAAAGTTAACAATCAAAAAATCGCCGCTTCCCATAAATTATTAATTGGCGACCAGGTCGAAATTTTTTGTAATTTAGCCCTAAGAAATAAAAATAACGAATCAAAATCGCAAATTTCAGCAACCAAAATTTCAAGCCTTATTATCAAAAAAATAATTTCACGAATAATTTATAAGGATGAAAATCTGATTGCTATCGATAAGCCATCTGGCCTTTCTACTCAAGGTGGCAGCGGGGTTAATTATTCAGTTGATGATCTTTTGATCTATTTAAAATTTGAAAAAACTGAAAATCCAAAATTAGTTCATCGCCTGGATCGTGATACTAGCGGCATTTTACTAATTGCAAGAAATAAGCAAGTAGCAGAAATGATGTTTAAAATTTTTAAGAACAAGCAAATTCAAAAAACTTATTTAGCTTTGGTTAAGGGCGAATTTAGTAAAAAATCAGGAATCATTAATATTCCAATCAGAAAAAAATTCGTCGGTAAAAATGAGAAGGTTTACCGCGATGAAATTGAAGGTAGGGAAGCAATTACCGAATATGAAACCATCAAAAATTTTGCCGAGATCAGCCTGATGAAATTACGACCAATAACTGGCAGAACTCACCAATTAAGAGTTCATTGCAAAGAATTGGGTCATGCCATCATTAATGATGTGAAATATGGCGGTAAAGATGTAATTAGAAAAGATATTTCTAAAAATATGTGCCTACATGCCTATCAAATTGAAATTAATGATTATTATGGGAAAAAACTAACTATCACCAGCAAGATACCGGATTTTGCCGCTGATTTTGGATTTAAATCATTAAATTAAGCTAGAAATGATGCAAAATAATAATGAAAAAAAATCAAAATTTATTCCTTATTTATTCTTCATTTTTTTTGCTATTATTATCACCGTTGACTCTATTTACATTTATATAGCAAATAAAACCTGGCGCGGAGTATATACTGAAAATGCTTACCAAAAAGGCTTAAATTATAATCAAACTTTATTTGATCAAGAAAAACAAAAAAATCTCGGCTGGTCAATTAATGAAACTATTGAAAAGCTTAGCTCTAGCAGCTATTTATTAACAGTTAGATTGCTTGATAAAAATAACCACAACATTAAAAACGCCAAATTAAATGTTAAAATAACTCGCCCCATTCAGGAAGGTTTTGATTTTAGCCAAGATTTAATGCCCGCTGGCAACTACTACCAAACCAAAATAAATTTTCCATTAGAGGGCCAGTGGGATATTGAATTTAGCGCCATCAAAGGCAATGATTCATTTAAAAAAACCCAGCGTTATGTCATATAATTCCTGCAAACATTGTGACCTAGCGACTGACAATAACCAGCAATTTTGCTGTCAGGGTTGTGAATTGGCTTATAAAATTATCAATAAATTGGGCCTTAGTAATTATTATAAGATGCGCCTGATTAAAGAGTCTGAAAAAAAGCTAAAGCCAGAAATGGCAGATATTATTGATATTGATGAGTTTATTAATAGCAAAGATAATAACCATCATCTCTCTTTGGCAATCTCTGGACTTCATTGTGCGGCTTGTGTTTGGCTGATTGAAAACATCTTAAACAAGCAGCCAAACGTCATTAAGGCAAGAGTAAATCTTGCTAAAAAAAGACTTTATTTGCAATGGGAAAGTGAAAAAGAATATGGCAATCAATTGGTAAAATTAATTTTTGAAATTGGCTATAAATTATATCCGTTAGATCAAGAATTAATGATTGCGGAGGATAAAAAATATAATGACGATCTATTAAAGGCACTTGGAGTTGCCGGCTTTGGGGTTGGAAATATCATGCTATTTTCAATTTCCTTATGGTTTTCTAATCATCAAAATATCGGCATTAATACTCGTAATTTACTGCATTTTGCCTCAGCTTTAATTGCTTTGCCGGTAATAATTTATTCGGGCCGCCCCTTCTTTTCTTCAGCACTGAAAGCAATTAGAGCCAAAACCACTAATATGGATTTTACAATTTCAGTTGCAATTATTTTATCAGCAATTGTAAGCCTGATTGAAAGCTTTAGAAGTAGATGGGATATTTATTTTGACTCGGCGGTGATGCTGATTTTCTTTTTATTAATCGGACGTTATCTTGAATATAAGTTAAGAAAAAAAGCTTTTAGCGTTGCTGCTGATTTTGCTTTACTTGCCGGTTCTTTTGCTAAAATTGAATTTGCTTCCAAAGCTAAAATAATTCCACTAAAAGAAGTCAAAAAAGATATGATTTTATTAGTTGGCGCTGGTGAAAAAATCGTTGCTGATGGCTTAATCATTGCAGGTGAAAGCGAAATTGATACCGCAATTATCACTGGCGAAAGCCAACCAAAATTAAAAACTCTCAAAGATGAGGTTTATGCCGGGATGATCAATTTATCCTCAGCAATTAAAGTTAAAGTAACCAATATTGGCCCTGAAAGCCTGCTTGGTAAAATTATTGAGCTCACTGACAATTTTGAAAGAAGCAAAAATACTTATATAAAGCTCGCTGATCGTCTTGCCAAATTTTATACTCCAATAGTTCATCTGCTAGCCTTAATTACCTTTGCGATTTGGAATTTTTATTTTAAACAAGGATGGGAAGATTCCTTGCTTAATGCCACCGCAATATTGATCATCACCTGCCCTTGTGCCTTAGCTTTGGCGGTACCAATTGTGCAAATAATTACTAATTATCAGCTGATGAAAAAAGCAATTTTAGTAAAATCAGGTCAGGCATTAGAAAAATTAAATGATATTGATATCATAATATTTGATAAAACCGGAACTTTGACCAAAGGAGAAGCTAAGCTCGCCGATATTTTTTTAATCAAAAATCAACAAAAGATAACCCTCACCTCTGAGCAAAAAAATTATTATCTACAAATTGCCGCCAGCCTTGCAAAAAACAGTCGTCACCCAGTTGCAACAGCAATTTATAACCGTTTTGAAGGTAATTTAATTAATCTTGAAGTTAAGGAACAAGCTGGTTTTGGCCTTAGCTCAAACTATCAAGAAAGGGAAATAAAAATCGGCCGCAAAGAATTTTGTGCCAAAGAAATTAATATCGATCAATCAATTTACGCCAATTATCTAAGCTGCTTCATGAAATTTGGCGAAGAAATTTTATTATTACTATTTGCCGATGAGCTAAAGGAAGATGCTAAATCAGTGATTGCTGAACTTCAGACTGCCAAAAAAGAAATCATTCTACTCTCCGGCGATAATCAATATAATGTTGAAAATATTGCTACAAAATTAGGCATTAAAAATTTCTATTTCGAACAAACCCCATTACAAAAATCCGAATTTATCCTAAAAAAGAAATCTGAGGGGAAGATCCTCATGGTCGGCGACGGCCTTAATGATGCCCCTGCAATCACACTTGCCGATATCTCAATTTCTTTTAGCAAAGCCTCAGACATCACCAAAAACGCTGCCGAAATTATAATTCAAGGCCCAAAATTATCGCCAATAATTACAGTAATTAACTGCGCCAAAAAAAGTGTAAAATTAATGAAACAAAATTTATTCCTTGCTTTAACCTATAATCTAATCGCCGTCCCCTTTGCAATTACCGGCCATGTCACCCCACTAATTGCCGCAATTGCCATGTCTTCCTCGTCTTTAATTGTTACGCTTAATAGCTTACGAGCAGGCAGATAGGAAAGATAGTTCAGTTTATTACAATTAAATAAAAGATTATTTTTTGTTTAAAAGAAGTATATTTTTTTGGCAATAAATGCAAAATGAGAAATAGTCCCTCTTAATTAAAGATGCTGCAATTGATTGATATTTTTTAGGATTAATTGCTAATTTAATAAACTCCTCCGACATTTCGATCATCACTTGCCTTATCATTTTGCTGATAATTATAATCTAAATTAACATCGCCATTATCATCAATAACTGTATTTTCGTCCAAATTATCGTTTAATTTGAAAGCCTCAAAGAAGATATCTGCTTTTGGGGTACTTGGAGTTGGATACTGACCAGTAAGGCGGTTGATTTTGACAAATTTTACTGAATCAGGAACTCTAAAAGGAATTGAAGGCTCATCTTTTAGGGCTTTCTTCATGAAATCGATAAATACCGGTAAGGCGACCGAGGAGCCAGTTTCTAAGCGGCCCAGAGTGCGAGGATTGTCAAATCCGATATAAACCCCAACTACCAGATCAGGAGAAAATCCGATAAACCAGGAATCATAGGAGCTATTAGTAGTGCCGGTTTTACCGGCAATAATTTTACCAATTGATTTAGCGCTGGCACCGGTTCCTCTTTGCACTACACCTTCAAGCATTGAGGTAATCTGATAGGCAGTTGCAGGATCAATTACCTGCTCTTTAGAATCATTTAAAGCTGGTAAAATGATCTGATTATCATCAATTTTACTATAGCTGCTATTGCCATTAATTACGCAAGATTCGCATTGCTGACTTTGGCCACGATAGATAACTTTACCATTACGATCCTGAATTTTTTCAATCATTAAAGGAGTAATTCTTTTGCCGCCATTATCAATAATTGCATAAGCGGTTACCATTTTAATCAGATTAGTTTCAAGCGAACCTAAAACAATTGAATAATATTTTGGCGGATCATCATTAACTCCAAATCTTTTTAAAACATCAACCACCTTATCAAGCCCGATCTGATCGGTCATTCTGATGGTGGTTACGTTAATTGATTTTTCAAGCCCGGTTCTAAGGGTAATGGGGCCATAAAATTGATGGGAAAAATTTACTGGCTGATATAGCGGCAGTCCAGGGCCTTGATTGAGGCTAATTGGTTCATCAACTATCATTGTTGCCGGATTCATGCCATTTTCTAACGCTGCAATATAGGCAAAAGTTTTAAGTGAGGAGCCCGGCTGCCTTGCAGCTTGTACGGCGCGGTTAAATTGATTAGGGGCATCAATATAGCCCCCCATCATCGCCAAAACTTTACCATTATGAGGATCCATCGCCAGAATAGCGCCATTAACCTCTGGTATTTGCCCTAACTCATATTTATCATCTTTAA
The DNA here is from genome assembly GCA_964622015.1 of uncultured Rhizobiaceae bacterium. Taxonomy (GTDB): domain Bacteria; phylum Pseudomonadota; class Alphaproteobacteria; order Rickettsiales; family UBA1997; genus CAZUPN01. The sequence goes on from CAZUPN010000004.1 coordinate 36,086, forward strand.
TTTTTTTAACCAATACCACATCGCCAATTGACAATACTTCTGAAACTTTAGTAATTTTAGGACCCAAACTATTAACATTAATATATTTTCTTGCCCATTTTAGCGAGGCAACATCAATTGCTCCTAAATCAGAATTTTCAACCCCAATCATCGCTGAATCTTTAGTAACTGAAAGCACTACCGCCTTTTGCCAGCTTTCTTTATAAGGCTTATCAATATTAACTTTGTTAAGTGATTGCTGCCAATTTTTAATTTTTTCCTGATCAAATTTAGTAATTGCGCCACGCCAACCATGCTTTAAATCATAATTTTCAATGCCTTCCTGCAAAGCCTTAGCAGCAATTTTTTGTAAATTAGAATTAAGCGTAGTTCTAACCACAATACCATTTTCAAACACATCATCTGAACCATAAAGAGCAGTTAATTGCTTTTTAACATTATCAGCAAAAAAATCAGCCTTGGTTGCATCTTCATCATCCTTAATCTTGAGAATAATTGGCTTTGATATCGCTTCTGAACCCTCTTTTTGAGTGATAAAATTTTCTGCAATCATTCTGCCAATTACCCAATCTCTTCTAATTTTAGCTTTTTCAACACTTTTTCTTGGATCTAATCTTGAAGGCGCCTTAGGAAGAGTTGCAAGCAAAGCGGTTTCTTCGATCGTTAATTCATCAATTGATTTATTAAAATATACCTGCGCTGCCGCAGCAACGCCATAAGCTCCCGAGCCAAGATAAATCTGATTTAAATATAATTCCAAAATTTGATCTTTAGAAAAGGATTTGCTCATCCTATAAGCCAAAATCGCTTCCCTGATCTTTCTTTTAAAAGTCTGCTCATTGGTCAACAAAAAGCTTTTTACCACTTGCTGAGTAATGGTAGAAGCCCCACCAACAATTTGCCCACCACGAGCAAAAGAAAATAAATTCAACACCGCCGCCCTAACAATTGCAAAAGGATCAACCCCAGAATGATGATAAAGATTACTATCTTCAGCCGCCAAAAAAGCATTAATCAAATGCTTAGGAATAGAGTTTATCGGCACAAAAATCCTTTTTTCCTTCGAATATTCACTAATCAAATTACCATCAGCAGCATATAATCTGGTAGTAATCAACGGCGTATAAGATTTAAGCTGCTCATAATCCGGCAAATTTTCACTATAGGTTTTAAATAAAAAAGCAATTACACCCAAGAAAATCAAAGCGGCAGCAAAAATAAAAGCAATTAATTTAGTAAATTTTATTTTCATAATTTTTAATTAATATCAATCAACTCCAAAAAAGTTAGAGTAAAATATTTTAGACAAATTTATGAGCCCTGAGATAAAATTGAATGATCAAGGTTAAATTTTATTGGATATAAGATTTTGAAGATAGCTTCCACTTCTGTAGTATCAGCCAAGTAAATGAATCTTATTTTATAATGCTCAAAACTGACTTAGTCAATTAAAAATTAAGAGTTCTTGTCAATCAAGTTAATTCACGGTTGATGGTAAATTTTAGGTATTTTTTAAAAAACCAAAATAATATTGACTCTTAACGCCAAGCAGGAATCCCTAAATCAAACGCATCAATAATAACAGATAATTTTATAATTAATCAAAAATGACCAGAAGCAGCAATTCTTCAGATGAATCGGTATCTAGGAACTCCTCTGAACAAGATAATAGTGATTCCAATTCTCAATATAGCGAACAATCTCAAGACTCGATTGTATCAACAAATTTTGCGTCTCCCCATTTTTTTCATAAAAACCTTCCCCCCCAAACCTCTCAAACAACATTTGGTTAATCTGCGCTAAATTAGCCACAAATTTAGGTATCGGATTCAACCATTTAGTCTTAGCCAAATTTTCAAATATAATCTTTATCTTAATTGCAATCTCCTGCTTTCGAGTGGAAATACCCCCCTGAATTCTTCCTGGCAATTTCAATAGCATTATTAATTCCTTCAACTGCATTTAGTAGTTCTAATAATCGCTCTTAGCCCTTGAGGATATTTCATAAAAGCTAAATAATTATCAGCTCTTTCTTTTAAATAATTAGCATAAAAATTATGATCTTTTTTTATTTTATCTTCAATAAAGGAAACTAGTTTAGAATAGCCCGATTCAAATCAACACCAACTACCGTAAAATGAATAGCCTTTTTAATCACTCCGGTATCCTCAGCCATATCAATTACCTTGGCATCAATATAAATAAATGCCCAGTCAGAATTTAACTGTCTTGAATTGAATTTTTTAGATTCTTCAAAATTATCATTTCTAAAATATTTAAATATTCACTGCCAATATTTCTGCTATATTTAAGGGAGCATTGCCGGGCAAAAATCACCACTGCGATTTCTTGGAATTGATATTGGAACTGTAGCAATATCAAAGTTAATATTGTGATTGGAATACCCGTTAGCCTTATTACCATTGTTGTGATGATTGCCAAGATAAATAGCTCGCTTAGCAACAAAGGCCTGGTTCAATAAATCACACTCATACCATCGATTAAAAATTGGCGAATATCAGGATTTTTGCTCTCAGCTATTTGAGCAAATATTTCTTGTGTCTCAATAGAATTAATGTTTAAATTTTTCATAAGTTTATGGGAAATAACTTACCTTTAATTGCCAAAAGCAATTCGGGCAGTCATATGCATCTAAAAATGATTTTTAGCAAAGTTGGGACACAAGATTATTTTAACACCCGCTAATTTAGAAATTTAACTTAATTAATTGCAGAATTAATTGTTATTGGATAGAGATAAAAAGGGTCTATTTAATAATTAACAAATCAGGAGCGTGAATAAATGCAAGAAATATTATTTCCAGAAATTAAGCCATATGAGGAAGATTATCTAAAAGTATCCGATATTCACAAAATACATTATCAACAATATGGTAATAAAAGTGGCGTGCCAATTATATGGCTTCATGGGGGGCCGGGCGCTGGTTGCTTTGGACGGGAAGCTCAGTATTTTGATCCAAATTTTTATAGAATAATATTACTTAATCAAAGAGGAGCGGGAAAATCTCAGCCATTTTGTGAATTAACAGAAAATAATACTAAAGAATTAATTTCTGATATAGAAAAGCTCAGACTTCATCTAAAAATAGAAAAATTAGCGATCTTAGGAGGGTCGTGGGGAAGTTTATTAGCTCTAGCCTATAGTATCAATCATCCTGATAAAGTTCTAGCCTTAATATTAAGAGGGGTATTTACCGCAAGAGACACTGAAATCTATAATTTTTATTATGGTATGAGAGATACATTTCCTGATGCCTGGCAGGAATGGCATGATTTTTTACCAGCTCACGAACAAAATGATTTAGCTGATTCTTATGTAAAGCGCATTCTTAACCCTGACCCTGATGTAAGTTTACCTGCAATCAAGGCATTCGTAAAATATGACACTATTTGTTCTTATCATCAAATTAGTGATCAAATTATTGAAGAAAATCTAAATCATAAAAATGAAATGATCAGCTTAGCAAAAATCTTTATGCATTATTATAGCAATTCATTCTTTTTGCCTAGTAATTACATAAGAGATAACCTTCATAAAATCACTAATCTTGCCTGTATTATTGTTCATGGCCGATATGATGCAATCTGCAGAGCCTCAACTGCTTATGATTTACATAAAAGTTGGCCTAATTCCATATTAAATATAGTTCCCACCGGAGGTCATACCGCTAGAGAGGACGCATTGTCGCTAGCATTAAAAGAAGCAACAATAAAACTGCAATCTATGCTGGGTATATAACTTTGAACTATGCATTGATAGATATTTTGGAATATATTAGAGGCTTGATTATAAACTATTCCACTAAGCCCTAAAGACTTGGGAATAATATAGCCAATTTCTGTCCAGCTATTAAATATATTGTCCCCAGAATTTCGACAATGGCTGGAGTGAAAAATAATTGTGTCACTGTATGAAATTGAGAAAGACTATATCGGATTTACAGATCGTCTGCGCACTGGCGAGACAATTGAGCTGATACAGCTAAAATCAATAATTTACATTGAAAGTGAGAGCTAAAAAGATCGTTTTATATAAATCCTGACTCCTTCTTTTTAAATTGAAATATCAATTCCAATCCTTTGCTTAATTATGTAGTCTAGTTTTTTTAATTTAAAATTTTTTTATGGGCAATTTTGCCTATTTAGATCTAGAAAAACCTATTTCCATCTACTCTTCTTTATAACTTTGCGATACAGAGATTTCTACGAAATCTTTATTATCGCTCATCAATTATTCTTTTGAATCAAAGTAATGTAATGACGTCATCTACGAATTTTTCGTCCGATTTATTAAATTCTTCACTCATTCCTTTAATTAGTTTTGCAAACTTTAATTTTAATAAAGCAAATGCTGCAAGCGCATGTTTGTCTGATATTAGTATTGAAGGAAGGTAAAAAATTTAATTCTTTTTGGAGCTGGAGCAAGTTATGGGTCGGATCAAGATAAACCAACTGTTTCAAGCCTTTGCAGATAATCTTCAGCAAATTTTAGTTAATGAGACACCAGACCCCTCCCCTAAAATCTTGAACCAAAATAAGATTCAATTGATGTAACTAAACCAGCTGCCAGTTTTTTGCGATATTTAAAATTATTGAGCTTCTTTTCTTCTAATTTGTTAGATAAATATCCAAGTTCAATTAATACCGAGACCATGTCCGGAGCAGTTAATACTCTAAAGCCAGCAAATCTATGGGTATTATTTAATATTTCAATATCAAAATTTTGCATCGATTTTATTGCTAAATTAGCATAGATTGCTGAGCTATTCATGCTATCTCTTTGTGATAAGTTAATCAAGGTTTTCATGATATCGGGGCTGGCATCAGAAAAATTGGCGCCGGCGATGATATCGGAACGGTTTTCTTTTTGGGCTAGTAATTCTGCTTGTTTATCTGATGAGGTTTCAGATAAGGTGTAAATTGAAAGGCCCGATACTCTTTTATTGGCGGCAGAATTAGCGTGTAGCGAGATAAATAAGTCAGCTTTTACTCTTCTTGCCATTTCAACTCTGCGACTTAGGGGAATAAAAATATCATTACCTCTGGTTAGATAAACCTTATATTTTTTGGTTTTATCAAGTGCAATTTTTAATTCCCTGGCGTAAGCAAGGGTAATATTTTTTTCTTTACTTCTGGCGTAATTGCCAATGGTTCCGGGATCTTTGCCACCATGGCCAGGATCAATAACAATAATTGGAATTTGCTTTTTTCTAACTAATGGCGGAGGGTTTTTATTATCTAAAGTTTTATTTGCTTCTTTACTTGTCATTGAATCCGGTTTTTTGGGATATTTTTTGATGATATATTTAATCGATCCATCAGCTAGGACAATTTTTGAAGTTTCTACTTCCGGGGGCAAATCTTTTGGCCTTATAGTTGCTACTTTTTCCTGAGGTTCTTGTTTAAAATCATCATTATCCGCCACTTTAGCAACTAATTTATCTAAATCGCCAACAGCTATCTCGGTATTTAGAGCCTCTGTAGTGGGCTTAGCCTCAATTACATCATCGATTTTATCCTGCTCGATGATAATTTTCTTTTTCTGAGCAGAAGATTTTGCTTTAAAATCGCCATCTAATTTAACAATAATTTTACCCAGATCTTCATTTTTAATCTTTTGAAAACGGGCATTATCAACGGTAATTTTTCGGTCTAAATTAAAAACTATTCTTAGATATTTCTGATTATCTTTGTTATATTTGCTGATTTTGGCGGATTTAACGATATTAATTTTATCATCAATTGCTTGAATCTTTAAAGCTTTAGCATCTTTAATATCAATTACCAGGCGGGTTGGATTTTCAAATATTAAGGGCTTAAACTCGCTTTTTTGATCAATGGTAATTTCTAACTGCTTTTGTTCGTTATTAAAGCGGATTTTATTTATAATTGCGCTGGCACTTGCACTGTAATTGGTTAAAAAAATATCGCTAAAGCAGCAGCTAAAAATTAAAAAAAACCTGATTTTTTTTCGTAATATTGCGGTCATTAGCTGATTTGGCTTAAATTACCCTTTAAGAAATTTCTTTTTTAACTCAATCATTTTTATACAAGCAAGCGCAGCGAATCCACCCTTATCTTTTTGCTTGATATCAGCCCTGACTAAGGCCTGCTCTTCATTTTCAACAGTAATAATACCATAGCCAATTGCCAGCATTTTATTGATTGCCAAATCATTTAACCCACGCGCACTTTCAAGGCAAACATAATCATAATGGCTTGTCTGCCCTCTAATTGCACATCCCAAGCCAATATAGCCGGCATAATCATGGGTCAAACTTGCAAAAGAGATCGCCGCCGGAATCTCAAATATCCCCATTACTTCCTCTATTTCATAGGGATAGCCAGCAGCATTAAGTTTAGCAACCGCACCTTCAATTAATAAATCAGTAATTTCTGGATAAAAATTAGCCTTAATTATTAAAATTTTCTTCTTTATAACATTAGTCATTATATATTTTTATAAATTAATTGATTTTAAATCTTTCCTTAAAAAACCTTATTGATAATGCTTAATATTTTCAATTTATTTTTATTTTTATTTGCAATTTGGATAGCGCTTTTAGTGTTGCAGGGCCAAGTTACCTGGCTTTATTTGTTTTTAGGAATAATTTGCTCGGCTTTGGTTAGTGTTTTTTCTTATCGTTTAAAACTGATTGAGGAAAAAAGCGAATTATTATATTTAAGCATTGGTTTTTACCGCCATTTCGGGCGGCTATATTTTAAAAGTTTTTTTAGTGCTTTAGGCTTAATTTTTTCTTTAGTGTTTGATAAAAATAGCAATATTAAGCCAGTTATTTATATGATTAGTTTGGATTATAAAAATAAATTTAACCCAGGGCTGTTTGCAAGCACCATCAATATGACTACCGGCTTATTTTGCCTGTTAATTAAGGAAGAAAAAATCTTTATTCACTGTCTTGACCAAAAGTTTTTTGAGCAATTTGATGCTAATAAAACTGTCAAAATTTTAAAAGAAATCAATGATGATAATTTGGTATAATTTATGGATAATTTAGTAGAAATTGAGCAAAAGATTGCCGGGTTAAAAAAAGAAATCGCTATTCACGATCAGGCTTATCATCAAAATGATCAGCCTTTAATTTCTGACGCAAAATATGATCAGTTAAAATTAGAATTAGAAAATTATCAAAAATTATATCCGCAATTTTTTAGCATTAATGATGAAAAGATTGGCGCTAAAGGGCTGTCAATCTTTAAAAAAGTTGAGCATAAAAAACCGATGTTATCGCTTGCAAATGGCTTTAGTAAAGAAGATATCGCTGATTTTTTTGATCGCATTAATCGTTTTTTAGGTTTTGATAAAAAAGAAAAATTGGATTTATTTGATTATGAGCAAAATAGTGAAATTGAATTATTTTGTGAAACCAAAATTGACGGCCTCTCTTTTAATGCTACTTTTGAAAATGGTCAATTAAAGGTAGCAGCTACTCGCGGCGATGGTTTTAAAGGTGAGGATATTACTGCTAATATTAAAACTATCAAAACCTTCCCTCAAATTTTAAACTCTAAAAATCCACCAAAAATCTTTGAAATCAGAGGTGAAATTTATATGAATAAACAAGATTTTGCCGCGCTTAATTTAAAACAGGAACAAGAAAATGGTAAAATTTTCGCCAATCCCCGCAATGCCGCCGCCGGCTCGCTTAGACAGCTTGACCCTCAAATTACCGCTAGCAGAAATTTAAGCTATTTTGCCTATGGCATTGGTGAAGTTAGTCCTGATTTTATTTGTAGCAGCCAGCAAGAATTATTAAAAAAGATCGCTGATTTTGGCTTTAACACCGAAAAACACGCTAAATTATGTAAAAATCTTGACGAAATAATGGCTCTTTATAATTATTTAGCTGATCAAAAATATCTGCTTGATTACGATATTGATGGTATGGTTTATAAGGTCAATGATTTTACCTTACAAAAACGTTTAGGCTATGTTGCCAGAAGCCCAAGATGGGCAATTGCTCATAAATTTGCGGCTGAAAAAGCTAAGACCGAGATCGACAATATCATTATCCAAGTTGGAAGAACCGGAGCTTTGACCCCGGTTGCAATTTTAAAGCCGGTAAATATTGGTGGAGTTTTGGTTTCGCGCGCCACCTTGCATAATCAGGATGAAATTGTTAAAAAAGATATCAGAATTGGCGATGTAGTTTTGGTGCAAAGAGCTGGCGATGTGATCCCACAAATATTAGAAGTCGATTTTTTAAAAAGAAAAGCAGGGAGTGAAAAATTTATCTTTCCAAATCAATGCCCGGTTTGCGGGTCCAGTCTTAAAAAATCCACCGATGATGTGGTGCTTAGATGTAGTGGCGGCATTAATTGTAAGGCGCAGTTAAAAGAATTATTAAAACATTTTGTCTCAAAAGATGCCTTGGACATCACCGGACTTGGTAAAAAACAAATTGAAAATTTCTTTCTTGAAGGCCGCATCAAAAATTTTGCTGATATTTTTAAGCTTGAAAAGCAAGAATTAACCAGCCCAAATCCTTTAAGTAAAAAAGAGGGCTGGGGCGAAAAATCAATCACTAACTTATTCCTCGCCATTAATCAAAAACGAAAAATCACTCTTGCAAAGCTCATTTATGCAATTGGCATCAGATATGTAGGTATTACCACCGCCAAATTAATTGCCAATAATTTTTCATCCTTTGCCAATTTCAAGGAAAAAATGCTGATATTTGCCTCTTTACATGGGCAGGAGCTGGCAAATAATCAAGATTACCAAAATTTTGTTGCAATTGATGGCATGGGTCAAAAAATGGCAGCAGCAGTGATTGAATATTTTAGCGATCAAAAAAACCTCAAATTAATTAATGATTTGCAATCGGAGCTAGAAATAATTAACCCTATTATTCAAGGAAGTAACTCCAAACTAGCCGGCAAATCAATAGTTTTCACCGGCACCCTAGAAAATATGAGTCGCTTTGAAGCCAAGAAAAAAGCTGAAGAATTAGCAATGAAAGTAATGAATAGTATCTCAAGCAAAACCAACTATCTGGTTGCAGGCTCGGAGGCCGGATCAAAATTAAAAAAAGCCCAAGAATTAGGAGTAATTATTTTATCGCAAGAAGAATGGCTGAATATGGCTTCTTAATATTATTTGTGGTACTGAAGCAATGAGATAACTACATATAAATTGTTACTTATAACAAAACAACTTAAGAAATATGCCAATCAAAATTAAAGATCTAATCATTAAATATAGCGAGCTTGGCGTCAAATCTCAAAATGTGATTTTTAAGATTACCAAAACCAGAAATATGCGTATTACGATAAAATCAGATTTGCAAATTATGGTTAGTTTTCCTAAGAGCTGCTCCCTTTTAGGGGCTCAGAAATTTTTTGAATCTAAAATTGCCTGGACGCAAAATGCGTTATTACAACTAGAAAAGAAGGTAGCAATTAGAAAAAAACGGACAGAATCTAATGGTCAAACAATGGCAAAATTAACTGCTCAAGAACTGGTGGCAAAAAATGATGATTTGATTTCCAGATGCCTAGAATTAGCCAAAATTCACGATTTTACTGTCAGAAAAGTTATTATCAGAAAACAAAAAACCATTTGGGGTAGCTGCTCTTATAAAAATAACATTAGTCTTAATAGTAATTTATCATTTTTAAATCATGATCTGATTGATTACGTAATTTTACATGAGTTAGTCCATACCAAAATCAAGAACCATAGTAAAAAATTTTGGGCCATGCTAGAGCAAATTGCGCCAAATTGCCGGCTTCTTGACCGGCAATTACGATCTTTTTGGCCAACGACTATATAATCGTTAAAAAACCCAAAGCTGAATAATACCAAAATTCATATAAAATACCGCATATAGCAAAATATTTTTGGAGAACGTCCAACATTCCGTGTCAATTTAAAAGCTAGATTAAAATGAGCGTCAGCTTATTTTAACTCAAGCAAGTTATTAATTTTAAATTGACAAATTTTATGAATAAAAAACAACAATCAAATCAACGATACAGTGACCTAGATGCTTTCAAACGTGAAGCAATAGAAAAAATCTATCAAGGAAAGCCACTAACTGGCAAAGATGGTATTTTCAGTGATATGATCAAAGAAATAAAATGGCTATAATACCAAAATCCATCTATAATACAACATACTAATTGACAATTTCGCTGCAA
>CAZUPN010000005.1:0-42971 GCA_964622015.1 uncultured Rhizobiaceae bacterium
GCTGGATAGAGCAACAGCCTTCTAAGCTGTAGGTCAGACGTTCGAATCGTCTAGGACGCACCATTTTGAAGATATTATTAATGAAAAAATTACTTTTATCTCTGGTCATAATATTATTATCGATTAATCATGCAATTGCTAATAATGTCGGGAATCAATTTTATATCGGGCTTGGCTATCAGTTAAGTAAACCAGGCTACGGTCATCCGGATTTTTCATCCTCAGTTCAAGAAATTAATCGTAAAGATTCATATATTTTGGGTAAAAATTTTAAGAATATGAATTTTTTTCTAGCCTACCAAATTAATCAGGATTTAGCAATTGAAACTGGTTATTTTTTAAAAAAAATCACCAAGAAAATCGCGCTTCTATTGGCAAATGGGAAAATGGGCATGATATTGAATCGAAAGTCATATCTGATTTAGAAATTGTTGATCTGGATTTTGTCAGAAATTATGATCTAAATGACAATATTAAGCTACTTGCTATTGTCGGTCTTGCTAAAATATCTTATCAGAAAAAAATCGAATTATTTAACGATGGTGCATTTGGCTATAGTAATTATTCAAATGAATCCGGACAAGGTCTCAATATAGGGCTTGGCGGTGAATTTAAACTTATCAATAATGTATCAATCAGAGTGCTCGCCAAATATTCTAAAATTATCTATATTAGCGCTCTTGATGATATGATGAACTACAATATCGGGATTAAATTTACCTTTTAAATCAGGACTTGATTTTAGTTTATTTTTTTATAAAAGTAATGGCCCATTCTTTTTTAAAATCCCAATTTTTTTAAGAATTTTTAAAAAATCCTAATTGCGTCCTTAGTTCAGTTGGATAGAGCAACAGCCTTCTAAGCTCGAGATCAAACTTTCGAATTGTCTAGGACGCGCCATTTAGTAACTAAATAATTTATTTATGAAAAAAATATTTTTAATTTTTGTTTCAACATTCACTTTACTGGCTGGCAATGCCATTGCTAATGATAAAACTGTTGATGATAAAGCCATTGATAGCGCCAGAAATCCTTTTTATGTCGGAGCTAATCTTGGTGTTACTAAATTTTATGAAGAAAAAGGTCAGAATAAAGGAACTCAAAATATAGCGAGCTTCAATTTATTCGCGGGCTACCAGATCAATAATAATTTAGCCATTGAAGCTGGATATCGCGATGATTCTTCATCTCAATTTGGATATTATCTCATTGCCTTCGCAGAGTTAAAACGCGAGATAAGAACTATTAGTCTGGATCTTGTTCCTAGCTATGATTTAACCCCAAGGTTGAAACTTTTGGCAATAGCTGGTGTATCTCGATTCGATATTTATGATAAGTCGACACTGGATATAATTTATTTTGGAAAAAGCGTAGATAGTCGTAGTGCAACCAAGTACGGTGTCAATCTAGGAGCTGGTACTGAGTTTGCAATAACAAAAAGTTTTTCAGCCAGAATCATGGCAAAATATTCTAAAATATTTGGGAATTACAGCGATTTTGGCGATGTAACTCCTATCCATATCGTAAATTATGATTTTGGAATCAAATATAAATTTTAGAGTTTAATTCCTGCCGCCAAAAATTGCGGTGCCTAGACGTATATAATTTGCGCCGAGCGCTATAGCGTCTGGGTAATCGGCACTCATTCCCATTGAAAGATTTTTTAAATTATTTTCTCTGGCAATTTTGGTGAGTAGAGCAAAATATGGTGCCGGGGTTTGATCTTGTGATGGTATTGCCATCAGGCCGGTGATGTTTAGGCCGCAATCATTTTTGGAAAAATTAATGAATTCCTTTGCTTCATCTGGCTTTATTCCGCTTTTACTTTTTTCTTCGCTGATATTGATTTGAATGAAGATTTCGGGGAGGATAAATTTATTTTTTGACTCTAATTGCAATTTTGAAATCTCATTTTTGATTTTTATCGCCAATTTTTCACTGTCCAAGCTTTCAATTGAATTAAATAATTCTAGGGCCTCTCTCGTTTTATTGCTTTGCAGATGGCCAATTAAATGTAGCTTTATTTTTGGATATAATATTTTTAATTTTGACCATTTCTCTTGAGCTTCTTTTAAATAATTTTCGCCAAAGATTGTACATCCTGCATTGATTGCTGCAATTATTGCTTCCTGATTTTGCATTTTAGAAACCGCAACCAGATTTATTTTTCTATGGTCAATGTTATAAAGGTTGCAAGTAGTTTTTATTTTCTGATTAATTAGTAATAGTCTTCTTTCAATCATTGTCATTTTTTATGGATCAAAAAATTTTATTGGCACAAAGAAAATTTTCATTAAGAAATAAATATCGAGTAAAAAAATTACCGTTAAATTTTATTTTTTCCAACCGTAAAAAAATTACCAATCTAAATTTAGTTATTAATTGCTTACCTAAAAAATTTGCCAAAGAATCTGCAATTATCATTCGTGAATATGATTTGGCAAGAAAAGAACGTCAGGAATTTGCATTAAAAATCGCTAATCAAGTAAGGAAAAAAAATATCGGTTTTTTAATTGGTAAAGATGTAGAATTGTCCAGTCAGATAAAATCTGACGGTTTGCATTTTTCTGATTTTGACCAAATGCCAATAATTTTGCTTAAAAAAATGGTGGCCAAAAAAATCATCAGCTTTGCTTGTCACAATCTTTTATCGCTAAAAAAAGCCAATAAAAAACCGCTGAGCCGCTATATTGATTTAATTTTTATTTCACCGATTTTTTCAACTACCAGCCATCCAAATTCTGTAAATTTAGGTTTAAGAAATTTAGCAAAATTTTCCCTGCAAAATAAAAAACCACTTTACGCATTAGGCGGCATCAATGCTAAAAATATTAATTCATTATTAAAGATTAAAAATCTATCAGGATTTGGAGGAATTGATATATACCAAAATCTACTCCCTGGCAATAGTTAATGGTCCAAATGATTGACAGGTTGGCATTATTTCTAGATTATTGATATTGACATGTTGTGGTCTGGTTAGGCACCAGAGCATGGTTTCAGCGATATCATCTGCGGTTAGGGCTAGGGTTTTTTCATATACTTTTCTGGCCTTCTCTTTATCGCCTTTAAATCTGACGATTGAGAACTCAGTTTCGGCAATACCAGGGGCGATGCTGGTGACTCTTACTTTGGTGCCAGCTAGATCGGATCTTAGATTTAGAGAAAAATGATGAACGAAGGCTTTGCAGGCACCATAGACATTGGAGTTAGGATAAGCGTAATTGCCGGCAATTGAGCCGATATTTATGATATAGCCGTTATTTCTCTTTACCATGTCGGGTAGAATGGCGCGGGTGCAGTAGGTTAGGCCTTTAATGTTGGTATCGATCATACGGTCCCAATTTTCTAAGTCACATTGATAGGCTGGCTCTAATCCAAGCGCGCCGCCAGCATTATTAATTAAAGCATTGATATTTGAGAATTCGCTGGGTAAATTTTTAATGACATTTACCACTTCGTCATTACTAGTGACGTCAAGTTTTACTGCGTGGATTCTGTTTTGCCCTAATTCATTTTTTAATTTTTCTAATCTTTCATATCTTCTGCCGGCAATAATTAATTTTGCGCCATTTGCAAATAAAAGGCGGGCAGCAGCCTCGCCAAAACCAGAAGTAGCGCCGGTGATAAAGATTACTTGGTTTTCTAAAGGTAAATTATTGATCATAATTTTTTATTTTTTGTTTAGATATTGCAAATAGGGAAGCTATTTAATAGAGTTTTTTTATAGTTTAATTTTTAGTATTTTTTTAACGAATTTTATGACTGTTACTGACCAATTTAGCCAATTTGGTTTTTGCGTTAATTTTCAAGATTTATATAATAGGCAAGGATTAATAAAAATCGACCAAAAGTTTTTAGAATTTTTGGCAGCTAGCGACTTAGATGTTTTTAACAATTTTAAGCGCCTAAGAGATCGATCTAATAGTCTTAATAAGAAAGATAAATCAGTGATTTTAATTGAGGTTTCTAGGGTTCTTGAGCAGTTTTTGGTAGAGCTTTTTGATATTAGAAAAGAAAATCATGATTTAAGATCTAGCCATTTCGATTTAAATAAAATTTATCAAGTAAGAAGGCAATTTGTTCAAAGAAGAATTGCCAAAAATTACTCTGCCTTGCCTTTTGCAATTAATGGCAAAAAAATTTTGCAGGATTTAAATATTACTGATCGCAATCTCACTGAATTAGAAAAAAAATTAGCGCAGCTGGTTTCTGATCTAGAAGCAAAAGAAGGTCTTAAAAATCTATCCAGCCAAGAAAAAGAGCAATTAGAGCAATTAAGCCTTTATACTCTTTACGCGCTTTTTGATATTGATGGCAAGAAATTTCATCAAGATGGCGCTCTATTTAAACTGCCAAAAAAGACTGACTTTAATCAGTTATTTGCTTTTGAAACCACAGAAGAAAATCAAGTCAAAAGTCATAAATTTAGTGATAATTTAAGATCACGAGATGGCTTCAATCTAAGTGATAATGGCTTTAATCTTAATCAGGCTTTAGCTGAAAGTCATTATTGTATATTTTGCCATAATCAAGATAAGGATTCTTGTTCAACTGGCATTAAAAATACTAGCTGCAATTCAAAATTTAAAAGCGATCCTTTGGGAGTTGAACTCAAAGGCTGTCCTTTGGATCAAAAAATTTCTGAGATGAATTTATTAAAATCCGAGGCTTCTTCAATTGCCGCTTTAGCAATTGCAATTATTGATAATCCGATGATTGCTGCCACCGGGCACCGAATTTGCAATGATTGTATGAAATCCTGCATTTTTCAAAAGCAAGATCCGGTTGATATACCTCAAATTGAAACTGCAATCTTAAAAGATGTTTTAAAATTGCCCTATGGTTTTGAGATTTATTCGTTACTAACCAAATGGAATCCTTTAAACATTGAATTTAATTTGCCAAAAGAAAATTCCGGTAAAAAAATTCTCATTGCCGGGCTTGGTCCTGCAGGCTTTACCTTGGCGCATTATTTATTAAATTCTGGCCATTTAGTGGTAGCAATTGATGGTTTAAAAATTGAGCCTTTGGACCCTGAAATTTCTTCAATTGATATTTATGGCGGCAGGCACCAATTTAAGCCAATTAAAGAAGTTAATGAAATTTATGAAAATCTTGAAGAGCGAGTAATTGAAGGTTTTGGCGGGGTAGCAGAATATGGCATTACCAGCAGATGGAATAAAAATTTCTTAAAAATTATTCGCTTAATTTTAGAGCGTAACCAAAATTTTAGAATGTTTGGTGGCATCAGATTCGGATCAGCAATTAACGATCAAAATGTTTTTAAAGAATATAATTTTGACCATCTTGCTCTTTGTATTGGAGCTGGGCGGCCAAATATTATTGAGATTAAAAATAATTACGCCAAAGGCATTAGATCAGCATCGGATTTTTTAATGTCATTGCAATTAAACGGTGCTTATAAGAAAAATCTTTTTACTAATTTGCAAATCAGAATGCCAATTTTAGTGATTGGCGGGGGATTGACTGCAATTGACACCGCAACTGAAGCGCAAAATTATTATCTTAGCCAAATTAAAAAATTTGCTGAGCAATATCAAAAATTATCAGCCCTAATTGGTGAAGAAAAGATTTTAAAAGATCTAAATGACGAAGAAAAAATCATTGCCAAAGAATTCTTGGACCATGCTTCAGAATTTTCTGTCTTTGCTAAAGATGCGGCAGGGGCAAGCCGCGCCACAGCTTTAACCAAGGCGGGCGCAGTAAAAATTTTATATCGCAAAAAATTATTAGATGCGCCAGCCTATCACTTAAACCATCAAGAGGTTGCAAAATCTTTTGAAGAGGGGGTAGAATTTGTTGAAAATATTACTCCAATTGAGGCAATTCTTGATGAATATGGTCATATCAAACAACTAAAAACTCTTAATTTAAACAGACAGGAAATAATTTTTGATTGTAAATCATTGTTAATTGCTGCCGGTACTAGCCCCAATGTAGCGGCAGCCTTAGAAGATGGTCTTGATTTTAAATTGGATGGCAAATATTTTGCTCAAAATTCTTGTTCTTGTCATCCCCGCGAAAGCGAGTGCCCATCATGCCAGGCGCTCAAATGTTGCAAAGTGGATCCCCGCCTTCGTGGGAATCACAAGAAAGACAATGAAAATGACAAGAAAAATGGGGATGAAAATGACCAGAGTAGGGATGGTAATCAAAAAAGTGGGGATTGTAAGGTAGGAGATGGGGATGATAAAATAGGAGATGAGGGTGGCAATATAAGTAAATCTGGCGATTTTAGCTTTTTTACCAAGGAATTTAGTGATCAAAAGGCGATTAGTTTTTTTGGTGATTTACATCCAAATTTTGCTGGTAATGTAGTAAAGGCAATGGCTAGCGCTAAAGAAGGATATAAAAAAATTAATCAAATTTTAACTAAATTGCCCCTCACCCCCGACCCTTGCCAAGAAGGAGAATTTTTGTCACAAATTAATGAGCAATTTTTAGTTACAATTGAGGCGGTTAATATTTTATCGCCAAATGCAGTTGAGATTATGGTTAAATCAAAATTACTAGCTAGTTGTACTCAAATTGGACAGATTTTTCGTTTACAAAATTATTATGCATTAGCGCCAAAAATTGATGGTCAAGTTATGGCAATGGAAGGGGTGGCGGTAACTGCCTTAAAAATTGATCGGCAACAATCCTTAATTAGTGGGGTGATAATTGAAACTGGTGGCTCGACTAGTTTGATTAGAAATTTTAAAGCAGGTGAAGCGGCTATTTTTATGGGCCCTGTTGGTCTACCAACTGAAATTGCTAAAAATGAAATCGTGATGTTGGTTGGGGGTGGCAGAGGCAATATGCCACTAGCTGCAATTGCCAAAGAATATAAAAAACAAAATTGTAAAATTATTTTTTTTGCCGGATATCGCAAAAATGACTATTTAATTAGGCAAAATGAAATTGAAGAGGCAAGCGATGTAGTAATTTACGCTGTTAGTGATGAGCTGCCAAATATAACATTAAACCGTAAGCAGGATCAGCAATTTTATGGCAGTGTAGTTGATGCGGTAGTTGCTTATGGCCTTAATGCAAAAAAAGCAGATTTTGATTTTAAAACAATCGACCGTATTTTTACCATCGGCAATGATCAGATGATGCATAAATTGTCTCAAATCCGTCATCTGGAATTAGCGGAGATTTTAAATCCCAACCATATTGGTATTGCAAGTCTAAATGCCCCAATGCAATGTATGCTTAAAGGCGTTTGTTCGCAGTGCTTACAAAAAAGAATCGATCCTAAAACCGGCAATAGTGAATATTTTTACTCCTGTGCTAGTCAGGATCAAAATTTTGATCTAATTGATTTTAAGCATCTTAGCTGGCGCTGCCAGCAAAATTCTCTGGCTGAAAAAATTACCAAAATGGCAATTGAAAATATTAAATAAATTGATACAATTAGTTATCTTAATTTCTAAATTTTAAAAAAAATGACAAATAATAGTGAATTATTTTCCACAATTGAGCTTGCTCCCCGTGATCCGATTCTTGGCTTAAATGAGGCGTTTAATGCTGATCCTAACCCGGCTAAAGTTAATTTAGGGATTGGGGTTTATTTAAATGATGAGGGAAAAATTCCTTTGATGAAGGCAGTTGAGATTGCGCAAAAAGCCAGGCTTAACTCTAATGCGGCTCATAGTTATCTGCCAATTGATGGCATTGCCTCTTACAATTTAGCGGTAAAGAAATTATTATTTAAAGAAGAATTAGAGGCTTTAAACGATTCAATTGTGACGGCGCAAACTTTGGGTGGCACCGGTGGATTAAAAATTGGTGCTGATTTTTTAAAAACCATGATGCCAAATTCGGTGGTGGCAATTAGCAATCCTACTTGGGAAAATCATCGCACGATCTTTGAATTTTCTGGGTTTAAGGTGGCTGAATATTCATATTATGATCAAAATAAACGCGATTTGAATTTTGATAATATGGTTGCATCTTTAAATTTATTGCCAAGAAATTCAATTTTATTACTTCATGCTTGCTGTCATAATCCAACCGGTATTGATTTAGCTGCCAGTCAGTGGGATAAAGTAATTGAAATATGCCAGGCTAGAGATTTCGTACCTTTTATTGATATGGCCTATCAGGGATTTGCAGATGGGCTTAAAGAAGATAGTGAGGTGATTGCTAAATTTGTTAAATCTGGTCTGACATTTTTAGTTGCTAATTCATTTTCAAAAACTTTTTCGCTTTATGGCCAAAGAGTAGGGGCGTTGTCAATTGTAACCAAAAATAGCGCTCAGGCCAAGGCAGTTCTATCGCAAGTTAAAAGAATTATTCGCACCAATTATTCTAACCCGCCAGCTTACGGCGCGTCATTAGTTTCAGATATTTTAAATAGTAATGAGCTTTATCAAATTTGGCAAAATGAATTAGATGGGATGAGAAAGCGCATTAAATTGATGCGGGCAAATTTTACGGCCAAACTAAAGGCATTATGTCCAAATCATGATTTTTCTTTTGTTAATGCTCAAAATGGCATGTTTTCATATTCTGGCCTAACTGCGGTTCAAGTTGATAAATTAATGAAAGAACATGGTATTTACGCCCTATCAACCGGCAGAATCTGTGTTGCCGCACTTACCGATAAAAATATTAATATTGTTACCAATGCGATTAAATCAGTAATTTAGAAAAATATGTCAGAAAATAAATTACAGCCCTGTAGGGGTACTAAAGATCTTTTTGGTCAGGAAATTATTGCCTTTAATCATATTATTGATATTGCCAGAAAAAATGCCGATTTATATGGTTTTGAAGAATTGCAATTACCAATTTTTGAATTTAGTGAAATTTTTGAAAGAAATCTCGGTGAGGCTTCAGATATTGTGGCTAAAGAGGTTTATAAATTTTTAGATCGTGGCGATAATTATCTAACTTTAAGGCCGGAATTTACTGCCTCGGTGGTGAGAGCTTTTATTTCCAATTCTGAATTACAGCAAATTTTACCTAAAAAATTCTTTTCTTTTGGCCCGCTTTTTCGTTATGAAAGGCCGCAAAAAGGCCGGCAAAGACAATTTAATCAAATTAATTTTGAAATTTTAGGAGAGGAAAATTATTACGCTGACGCTGAAATAATTGTGCTGGCGGTAAAGATTTTAAAAGATTTAGAAATTTTAGAGGCAACAAAATTAGATATAAATTCTTTAGGATGCGCTAAAACCAAAGAAAATTATCAATTGGCTTTGCAAGAATATTTTTTGCAATATCAAAATGATCTTTCTTTTGACAGTAAAAACCGTCTGCAAAAAAACCCTTTAAGAATTCTCGATTCCAAAGACCAAAAAGATATTGAACTTTGTTTAGATGCGCCGCAAATTGACAATTATTACTCAAAAGAAGCCAAAATCAGATTTGATAATATCTTAAATTTATTAGAAAAATTTGCTGTTAAATATAATCTCAATCAAAAATTAGTTAGAGGTCTTGATTATTACACTTCCACTATTTTTGAATTTATTAATAATCATCAAGGCGCTCAAAATACCGTGCTAGCTGGAGGTCGCTATGATGATTTGATCGCTAAAATGGGCGGCAAAGCAACGCCGGCAATTGGCTATGCTTCAGGAATTGAAAGGCTGATGCTTTTAAGTAACAAAGAAATTGCTCCAACCCGACCAATTACCATTGCTTATATTGACGACAATCAAAAATTAAAAGCCTTTGAAATTGCAAATAAAATTAGAAAACAGGGCTTAAAATGCGAATTTATTTTTGAGGCTAATTTCAAAAAACAAATGAAAAAAGCCAATCAAAATAATTCTCGCTATGTAGTAATTTTAGGAGAAGAAGAAATAAATAATGGCGAAGCGGTAGTAAAAGATTTCGATAATTCCAAAGAATATAAAATTAAACAGCAGCTACTTGGCGCCTATTTAGAAGGTAAGATCAATGATATTTAAAAGATTATTTTTATTTAAAAATTTTGACAAAAACTTTGCCTTTTTTGCGCCATTTTCTTTAATTTTAGGCCTGATATTATTGATAATTGGCGCCGTTAAAATCTATTATTCACCAATTGATTATCAGCAAGGAAATGCAGTTAAAATCATGTATATTCATGTGCCAGCAGCATGGATGGGGTTGCTAGTTTACACATTAATGGCCGCTTTTAACCTATCGGGCTTCATTTACAAAAACCCTTTTTTTCATTTAATTTCCAAGACCATCGCCCCAATTGGCACAATCTTTACTTTAATAACTTTAATCACCGGCAGCATCTGGGGCAAGCCAATCTGGGGCAGTTGGTGGGTATGGGATGCGAGGCTTACCTCAGTATTAATTTTATTTTTCTTATATCTTGGCTATATAATTCTAGCCGATAGTTTTGACGATTTAGAAAAAAGCCAAAAAATCGCCGCCATTATCTCAATTATTGGCTTCATCAATATCCCCATCATCAAATTTTCGGTAGAATATTTTAACAGCCTCCATCAAAAAGCCAGCATTATCAGATCAGGCGGAGTAGCAATTGACCGATCAATGCTGACCCCTTTATTGATAATGTTTGCCTGCTATTTCTGCTATTTTGTTCTGTTGTCGTTAATTGCGGTTAAGACCGCGATAATTGACAAGAAGATATTAAAAAGCCAATAATATCAATCATGAAAATCGATGATAGTACTAGTTTTTTGCTTCATCCTTTAGTGGAAATGTTTGCAATATTGGCATAATTAAAAAAATTGGACGGGTTGTAAGGGCATATCTCTTATGTTGTAAGAGTGTAAGTTTTATCTATATCAAACTTATTCTAGCCGCTATTGATCAAATTCAGGCATTGGTGGTAGTTAAATAATTTTAGTAACTCAATATAAATTTGATTTTGCGGGCTGGATAAAGTCTGGTCATTATTTAGAATTAATCGGGCATTTTTATTGGCGATTTTTAGTAGGTTAGTGTCAAAATTTAGATTGGCGATTTTAAATTCCGGCAGACCGCTTTGTTTGGTGCCGATTAATTCGCCGCTGCCGCGCATTTCTAAATCGGATTCGGCGATCATAAAGCCATCATTTGAATTTCGTAATATTGCTAATCTTTTTTTGCCATTTAGGCCAGTTTTTGGGCCGTATAACAGGAGGGCGTAGGATTGTTTTTGGTCTCTGCCAACCCGGCCCCGTAATTGGTGGAGTTGTGAGAGTCCGAAATTTTCGGCATTTTCGATGATGATTATTGTGGCATCTTTAACATCAATTCCAACTTCAATGACCGTTGTAGCAACTAGGATTTTAATTTTGCCCTGACTATTTGCAAAATCATCGATGATTTTTTCTTGATTGCTGTTAGAAATTTTGCCATGAACCAGCCCTATAATTTCGGGATCAAAAATCGTGATTAATTCTTGATATTTGGACTCGGCGCTGATTAATTCCGAAACCTCAGATTCCAAAATTGCCGGGCAGATCCAATAGATTTTTTCTCCTCTCAAAATTGCTCTTTTGATTGATTCAATTACTTGTGCTTGTCTTTTTTGTGAGATCACTAAAGTTTCAATTTCCTGGCGATTTGGCGGTTTTTGATCTAAGATTGAAATTTCCATATCGCCATAAAGTGTCATCATCAGGCTGCGAGGAATTGGAGTGGCGCTCATCAGTAAGACATCAACATTTTTATTTTTAGCTACCAATTTTACTCTTTGCATTACCCCAAAACGATGTTGTTCATCAATGATGGCAAGACCTAAATCTTTAAATTTAACCTCATCTTGAATCAGACTATGAGTGCCAATTAAAATATCGATTTTGCCATTTTCTAAATCGGATAAAATTTGGCTGCGCTGTTTTTTGCTGGTTTTAGAGGTAAGTAATGCGATTTTGACGTCGAATTTTTCAAGAAATTTTTGTAAATAAGCAAAATGTTGGGTTGCTAAAATAGTGATTGGTACAATGATGCAAGCTTGCTTTTTAGCCGCTACCATTAACAAGGCGGCGTAAATTGCAACTATAGTTTTGCCGCTGCCAACATCTCCTTGCAAAAGCCGTAGCATCTTTTTTTGGCTTAAAATATCGGTTTTAATTTCAGTGATTACTTTTTTTTGAGCTGCAGTTAAAGAAAATGGCAAATGGGTTAAAAATTTGTCAGCTAAATTATTTTGTAGGGCAATTTTTTCTTTGCTTTTATCAATGGTTTTTTTGGATAAAAATATTGCTAATTGCCAGGCTAGCAATTCATCATAAGCAATTCTTTTTCTGGCTTTATTGTCCGGCAATAAATCAATTTCATTAGCTGGGTGGTGCATTTTACTTAGGGCCTCGACAAATCGCGGCCAATTTTGCTGCTTGATTAAATTTTGATCGAGCCATTCAATATTATTTGGATTTTGCTCAAGAAATTTAAGAGCCTCATTGATTTTAGCTGCTAAAAAATTTTGAGTTAATTGATAGGTTAGGGGATAGATAATATTTATTTTCGGGATGGTGTCAATTAATTTGGGGTCAAGAATATAAAGTGGATGAGCAATTTGAGCGCCATTAAAATTTTTTTGAATTTTGCCACAAATTGCAACTTCTTTGCCAATTGCGAGTTTTTGCAGTAAAGTTGGATAAATTTTAAAAAATACCAAAGTAACATAGCCGCTTGGATTATAGCCAATTATTTTATAAGGCTGTTTGGTGCTATTTGGTATTTGATGAGATTCAATTTTAAAAATCGCAGTGATTAAATCTGAATCTTTAGTATCGTAAATTTTAGGCTTAAAAAGATTTTTTTCGATTCTGACTGGAAAATGGAGTAATAAATCAAAAATTTTATTTTGACCAAGTAAATTAGTCAAAATTTCAACATTTTTAGGACCAACTTGTTTTAATTTGATTAAAGGTGAGTTTAAAAATTCAAAAATCAGCATAAATAAAAACCTGATATAATGGATTGCGGCGTCGCTTCGCTCCTCGCAATGACGATTTCATGAATCCGCATCATTGTAAGGAGCCGTAGGCAATGCGGCAATCCAGGTTTAAATAACTCGGTAATTAATGACGGATTTTTATTCTTCACCTCTGGCCTTGGCTCGGTTTTCATCTCTTTCCTTGATCGATTTTCTTTTATCATGTAGTTTTTTACCTTTAGCAATTCCAATTAAAACCTTAACCATATTTTTTTTATTAAAATAGACCTTAAGTGGGATTAAGGAATAGCCTTTAAGGTCCATTTTGCCGATTAATTTGTTGATTTGCTTGGTATGTAATAGCAATTTTCTTGGTCTTTTAGGGTCATGATTAAATTTATTAGCGCCCTTATATTCAGCAATATTGCTGTTAAGTAAAATAATTTCACCTTTTATTTCCGCCGCGTAAGCTTCATTGATGGTTATTTTTCCTTCGCGAATTGATTTAATCTCGCTGCCAAGTAAAATAATCCCAGCTTCAATTTCCTCCTCAATTTCATAGTTAAATTTTGCCTTACGATTATGAGTTATAACTTTCATTACCCTTAATTTGATTAAAATTTAGATTATTTCTTGCTAATTAAAAATAACTTTGCTAATTTTGGCCCTTGGTTGCTTTGACAAATCCTTGATGAATTTAACTTCAATACGATCCTAGTTTGCTGCTACTTTCAAGTAAAATCAGTATCCACGCTAAATTTATAGATATTTTTAGTAGCTTTAAGGATAGGTATTTTTATAGGTATTTTTGCTAGAAGCTAGCCATTTTTTAAATAATTTTAATATTTTTATTAATATGCCTCTTTACGAGACCGTTTTTATTACTAGGCAGGACTTAACTGCTGAAGATGTAGATAATTTGACTGATAAATTGTCAAAAATCATTACCGATGACAAAGGTAAAATAGTTGTCAGTGAATATTGGGGCCTTAGAAATTTGGCTTATAAAATCAATAAAAATGACCGTGGACATTATGTTTTATTGGCCATTGACGCTAAATTTGCAGCGGTTGCTGAAATGAATCGGGTGATGAGTTTTAACGAAGATATCATTCGTAAATCAACCTTTAAAGTTGATAAATTTTCAGATAAACCGTCGCCGCTGGCTCTGGCAGCTAATGCCAAGGATTATAAGGCTGGTAAGGTTCAAAATAATAATATTGATACTTCAAAATTTGATCAAGTTATCGATCAAATAAATTTTGAAGGCCAATAATTTAACTTTTAAAACATTTAAGTAATGCAAAAAAAATCTTTCAATAAAAGACCAGTAGAAACTACCGGCGAAACCGAAGAGGGTTATTTAAGAATATCACTGGTTAATCAAGGCGTATTCGTTAAAAAGAAAAAACGCTGCCCGCTAGCATCGATTGAAATTTCTGAGATTAATTATAAAAATCTCTATTTATTGACTAAATTTCTTTCTGAAAGAGGAAAAATAGTTCCAAGCAGAATTACCAATATTTCAATGAAAAAACAAAAGGCTTTGGCGATGGCAATTAAAAGAGCTCGCCAATTATCTTTATTATCTCCTATTGCTAAAGCAGTAGCCTAAACTAAATAGATCACATAAATAATATGAAACTTATTCTAATTTCTAAAGTGGCTAATCTTGGAAATATTGGCGACATAGTTGTAGCTAAAAATGGCTATGGTAAAAATTTCCTGATCCCTCAAAAGAAAGCAATCTTATACAATATTGGCAATTATAAGCTTTTTGAATCTAAAAGAAAAGAATTCGAAGCAGAAAATCTTCGCAATCTCTCAATCTCTGAAAAAATTAAAGAGCAAATCATCGGCAAGGATATCATAATTATTGAAAATGCCTCTGATGATGGCCGTTTATATGGATCAGTTACTACTTCAGTTATTGCTGGTAAAATTAACGAAATTTTAGGTGAGAAAACTTTAAGTCGTGCTAGTATTTTTCTTAATAAGCCAATTAAAGAAATCGGATTATATGAGGTGAGATTAAATCTGCACTCCGATGTTGATGCTAAAATTAGAGTGATTGTTACTAGAAGCGAATCAGAAATTGAAATTCTGCTTAATGATCAAAAAAAGAAAAATGAGCCAGTTGCAGCAGAAGAATTTGTAAAAACTGAAAAGAAAAAGAAAGATCTAGAGCCAAAAGAAGACAAAGCTGATGATGTAGAATCTAAGACTAAGGCTGAAGAAAAGCTAGCTTCCAAGAAGAAGGATTCTTAAGCGAAACTGGCATTATAAAATTCTGGTTAACTAATTTTTACTAAAAATACTATTTTGATTTATCCAAGGCTCTTATTAATATAATCTTTCTTAAAACATGAAGAAAAAAACATGCGCCTTTTCTCTAATCGAACTCTCAATTGTAGTTCTAATCATCGGTATTTTAATTGCTGGTGTCACTCAAGGTTCAAGATTGGTAACTCAGTTCAGATTAACCACTGCTCGCGCTTTAACTAGAAGCTCCCCAATTACCTCAATTAGCGGATTACAATTATGGTTTGAGCCAACCCTAGAAACATCTTTTAAAAATGCTAGTAATGTCTATGAAGTAGAAGATGGTGATAAGATTAGTAGTTGGCTTAATACCAATATTATGGCTTCTAGCTTTGTTGCAAGCCAATCAACTCCTGCTATGCAGCCAACCTATAAATCAAACGGAATTAACGATTTGCCAACATTATTTTTTGACTCTGATAATGCTGGTACTTTGGGTAATTCAATGGTGCTAAATTACGATAATGCGTTTAATAGTGCTAATTTTACTCTTTTTATTGTAACTGAAGCTTTAGAACAAACAACAAATTGGGGAACGATTATTATGTCAAGAGATGCTACTGTTAGTGCTGATAGAAAGGGATATAATTTTTATAAGGATAATGTTAATGTAGATTGGGAATTTTGGACTGGTAATTTATCAAGCTGGCATTTTGCTACCACAGCGGTGGCTTTTAATAGGCCCTTCATTTTTACTTTGTTTAGGAATTCTGCCGACATGAAACTTTATCAAAATAATGTTTTAAAACAAACAACCACTTCAGCTTTCACCAGTAACAATGTTGCTAATTTTTTTATTGGCGCTAATGCTGCAGCAGCAGATATAAGGCCTTATGATGGCTATATTTCTGAGATTATCTATTATGATCGCGCTTTAAAGTCTGAAGAAATGCAGTCGGTCAATGATTATCTGGCAAAAAAATATAATATTAGATAATTGTTATAACATTTCGCCAATTTTTTTGCTCTTTAAAATCTCTCTAGCTTTTTCATATTTTTTATCATACCAAAAAATCAAGCAGCCATTGCAGCTTTTGCCGCAGCAGCCTTCAGTGCCAATTCTTGGGGTTTTGGGGCTGATTTCTTGATCTAGAGCTTCCTCATCTTCTAGAATGTTTAAATATTGTTCTTTTTTATTTTGATATTTTTCTTCCCGGATTTCTTCTGCTTCAAGTTTATTTGATAATTGTCTGGTTTCGATTTTTAATTTATTGCTTTCAGCTAGTGATTTTTCTTTTCTAATTAGAGTGAGTGCTGGCAATAATTGCTTTAATTTTGCCGGATCTTCTAAGTGAAATAAACTAGCTGGAATTTTAATTAGTGGCTTTTGACCGCCATGTACTACTTCAGAGATTTGGCCATAATTTTTATCGCCTTTTTTGGCATTTTCGAAGCTGTAGATTCTAAGTAAAATCGGCTCTGTTTGAAATGGAGATAAAAATTCTAAGACATCTCCAGCCTCAAGACGGTTTTTAATTTCAACGATGATGTCATCTCCTTGCCACTCATAAACTCTGGCGGCATATTCGTAAAAAGAAGTTGATTCGGTGCTTTCATAATCATGAGCAAGGCTGGTTAACCTTCCATCATGAAAGGCTAGAGTATAGCCGCGGTTAGCTACTGAATTTAGCTCATCCATGTAATTTTTGGCATTCCAGCTTTGGGGGTCATTAAAATAATCATCAATTGCTTTGCGATAAACTCTGGCAACTGAGCCGGTATAATATTCGGTTTTATTACGTCCTTCAATTTTTAGTGAATCAAGTCCGAGTTGTAAATATTCGTCTAATTTTGGCATCAGACATAAATCCTTGGAGTTTAAAATATAGGCCCCATCCATATCTTCTTCAAATGGCAGTAATTGTCCTGGCCTGATTTCTTCTTCTAGGAAAAAATCGAATAAATCTTTATTATCTTCATTAATTTCAATTTCATGCTCGGTATTATCTTTCAATTTTACTTTCAGTTTATAACCCCATCGGCAACTATGGGCGCAGCTTCCTTGATTAGCACCTCTTTCAGCTAGAAAATTTGATAATAAACAGCGTCCCGAATAGGTCATGCACATTGCGCCATGAACAAAAATCTCAATTT
The DNA here is from genome assembly GCA_964622015.1 of uncultured Rhizobiaceae bacterium. Lineage (GTDB taxonomy): Bacteria > Pseudomonadota > Alphaproteobacteria > Rickettsiales > UBA1997 > CAZUPN01. Next base: position 17,264 of record CAZUPN010000005.1, read on the forward strand.
TAATATTTTGACATTTTTGTCTTATTTCTTTGAGCTCTTCAAAGCTAACTTCTCTGGCGAGAACTACCAAACTGGCGCCTTGTTTTTGCCAGAAATCAACAGTGAGATGAGAGCAAACATTAGCTTGAGTGGAGATGTGTAATTCGAGTTCTGGCGCATGTTCTTTAACGAAATTAAAAACTCCGGGATCAGAAATAATTAAGCCATCAGGATTAACTTTTTTTACAGTCTCAATATATTCAGGAAGCTTAACAATATCCTTATTATGAGAAAAAATATTAAGTGCCAAATAGACTTTTTTGCCATGCTGATGGGCATATTCAATACCAGTAACTAATTCTTCGAGACTGAAAGCCGATTTAGAGCGCATTGACATATCCGGAGTGCCACAATAAACGGCGTCAGCGCCATATAAAATTGCAGTCTTTAGCCGATCAAGTGATCCAGCTGGTAGTAGTAATTCTGGTTTTTTAGGTAATTTTGACTTATCCATGATGAATTTTTCTGGTTGATTTTTTTGAAAATGGTAGGCGAAATCCGGTGCTGCCATTCACTAAACTAGTATTTAAAATCATATCATAAGCGGTAGTTCTTTTTTTGGTAAATAAATGAGCTTGCAACCAAGCGGTAAATATAATACCCAAAAAGACATTAAGTTTAGTGGCGATGATTGTTTGATAAAAAGTTAATTTGTAAGTAGCTTGAAATCCAATCAGATATAAAACATAAACCATTGGTAATACTGATAAAAAATAATGGAAAAATGCTTTGAAAAAGCTAATTTCACCGTAAGTTCCATTGTCAATAATAACAATTTTCATGATTTTTTTACCAATCGTTGCTTGCCATTTTGAGGAGTTTAAAATTGCATGATAAAGGGCGCCAATCATGATAATAATAAAATATAATTCTAGCATGGTATAAAAAAACTGATGATGCAGTATAAAATTTATATGGGTTGGAGTATTTTTGATTTCTTCAGTACCGAATTCAGCCTTAAAATCAGCCATGAAATTCATAATAATTTTATCAACCCAAATTCTACCAAGTATCTCCAAAGCTATGCAGCGTAGTATTAACACAATTATGACATCAATCATGCTAGCCATGCTTCGCTTAAAAGAATTGGCATAAACTTCATGTGATTTTTTTGAAAACATTTTATTTTAATTTTAAAAATTATTAAAAGACCCCGGTTTCTTCAACCCTAATAAATTTTGCTGATTTTACTAAATTCTGATCAAATTTTGCAATTGCAGCGGTTAGATCAGATTCTTTGATCTTTGATATTATTGCCCCAAAAATTATTGCTGAGCTATTACCATCATTGGTAATCAATGATTTTTCAATATTAATTTTTGCTTCTTTTAAAAATAACTTAGCAACCAAATTATCATCTTTAGATAATTTATAATCCAGCGATAATTTTAAGAAATATTGACCAAAGCGGTTGCCAATTGCGCTGGTTTTGGTGTCGGTAAGTAAATTAGCGGGGCAGTTAAATGGATAAGTAAAACGCTCATTAGCGATATCAATTACATCAGCAACTATTGCTGAAGCTGTTGGTAGGCTGCCCGCTCCTCTGCCAACATGAAAATTCCAGTCACAATTATTACCATAAGTTAAAATTGCATTAAATGAATCATCAATGGTAGCGATTTTCTTAGAAAACGGAATTAAAGTTGGATATACTGCCTGAAAAGTTATACCATGGTCAAGATCTTTATAAATTGCCAGTAATTTAATTTTATAGCCTAATTCTAGTGCGATTTTCATATCATCGATGGTAATGGTAGTAATGCCCTCGATATAAATATTGTCAAATTGTGGTTTAAAATTTCCAGCAATTGCTGCCAGAATAGTTAATTTATTGGCAGTGTCAATTCCTTCAATATCAAAGGTTGAGTCGATTTCAGCGTAACCAAGATCTTGTGCTTGCCTGAGTGCGGAGTCAAAATCGATATTTTCTGCGAGCATTTTGGTTAAAATATAATTACAAGTGCCATTTAAAATTGCATAAAATTCTCTAATTTTATTTGCCGCCAAGCCTTCTTTAAATGATTTAATTACCGGAATTGCCGCTGCCACCGAAGCTTCAAAAGCAATATGACCATTATATTCTTCAATCAAATTGGCAATTTCGAGGCCCCGATTAGCAATTAAAGATTTATTGGCAGTAACATATTTTTTACCATTTTTTAAGGCTTTTAAAAATAAAGCATAGGCAGCTCTTTCGTCAGTGATTGCTTCAACAATAATATCAATGTCTTTTAATGCAGCTAAATCAAGGGGATTATTATAAAATTTGACCTTTGATTGATCGATAAAATCCTTTTCAAGACGCGCTGAAACCGCAATTAACTCAATTTTATTTTTACATCTCAGATTAATAAGATCAATTTCTTCAGTTAGAATTTTATAAACTCCGCTGCCAACATTTCCAAGCCCCACCAGCGCTACTTTAAGTTTTTTCATGAAGTCATTTATTATATTGATAATTTTTACTTAAAGAGATAATTTTAAATGCTTGTCAATTCAACTGCAACTATATTTAATAATTTAATAAAATGGCTAAAAAGACTTACTATCCCGCCCCAAATCAAAACCTTGATTTTGCTAAGATGGAAGCAAATATCCTAAAATTCTGGCAAGAAAATAAAATTTTTGAGCAATCAATTGCTAATCGCGATCACTTGCAAAATAACTCACAAAATAACAAAAAAAATGAGTTTGTTTTCTATGATGGCCCTCCTTTTGCCAATGGCCTTCCTCATTACGGCCATCTCTTAACTGGCTTCATCAAAGATATTGTTGCCCGTTACCAAACCATGAAAGGTAAAAAAGTAGAAAGACGCTTCGGCTGGGATACTCATGGCCTACCAGTTGAAATGGAAGTAGAAAAAGAACTCGGCGTTGCCGGCCAAATTGCCATCAAAGAATATGGCATCGAAAAATTCAATGCATCTTGTCAAAAATCAGTGATGAAATATTCCAGCGAATGGCAAAATTATGTCAATCGTCAGGGCAGGTGGGTAGATTTCAAAAATGACTATAAAACCATGGATATCAATTACATGGAGTCAGTAATTTGGGTGTTTAAGGAGCTTTATAAAAAGGGTTTAGTTTACGAAGATTTTAAGGTTTTACCTTATTCCTGGGCTTGCCAAACTCCACTTTCCAATTTTGAAACCAGAATGGACAATGCTTATCGCAGAAAAGAAAGCAAGGCAATTACTGTAAAGTTTGAGTTAGAGCAAATCCCGGAATTTTTAAAAGAATTTGGCGCTAAAAAAGTTTCATTACTTGCCTGGACTACCACTCCTTGGACTTTGCCATCTAATCTGGCGCTAGCGGTTGGAAAAGATATTGACTATATTGCAATTTCTCTACCTTGTCATTCTGGCGTAGGCCGCAATCCATCTGGTGATAAAGAAGTTTTTATTTTAGCTAAAAGTTGCTTAGAAAAATACAATAAAGATTTTGGTGAATTTGAAATTATTATAAGTTTTAAAGGAAAAGAGGTTATTGGTTTAGATTATCAAGCTCTATTTCCATATTTTGTTACAGGAGCAGAGAATATTAAAAATCTTTCTATTTCTGGTTATGAAAAATGTTTTACAATTCTTCATGGTGATTTTGTTTCAACTGAAGATGGGACTGGTATTGTTCATTTGGCCCCAGGATTTGGTGAAGATGATCAATTACTTTGTAAATCTAATGGTATTCCAATCCTGTGTCCAGTTGATGAGGGGGCAAGGTTTCAGTCGGGATTTAATACTGGCGGGGTTCGTGATATTTTTAACAAAAAAAAATACAATAATAATATAAATTTGCCTAATTTAGAAGGTCGTCAGGTTTTTGAGACTAATGATGATATTATAAAATACCTAAAAACCACTGGGGCTTGGCTAAAAACTGAGCAATATTTTCATAATTATCCGCATTGTTGGCGTACTGATACACCCTTGATTTATAAGGCGGTTCCTTCCTGGTATGTTGAAGTAACCAAGATTAAAGATAAGATGATTGCAAATAATCAGGAGATTAATTGGATTCCTGAGAATGTTAAGGATGGGCAGTTTGGTAAATGGTTGGAAGGGGCCCGGGATTGGGCAATTTCTCGTAATCGTTTTTGGGGCTGTCCGGTGCCGGTTTGGAAAAGCAATGACCCAGCCTATCCAAGAATTGATGTTTATGGTTCTTTAGATGAAATTGAGCGTGATTTTGGGATGAGGCCTGATAATTTACACCGTCCTTTTATTGATCAATTAACCAGGTCAAATCCTGATGATCCAACTGGTAAATCAAAAATGATTAGGGTCACCGACGTGCTTGATTGTTGGTTTGAAAGTGGCTCCATGCCTTATGGCCAAGCTCATTATCCTTTTGAAAATGAAGCATGGTTTGAAAATAATTTTCCGGCCGATTTTATTACCGAATATGTTGCCCAAACTCGTGGCTGGTTTTATACTTTAATGGTTTTATCGACTGCGCTTTTTAATCGTCCGCCCTTTAAAAATGTTATTTGTCATGGCACGATTTTAGATGAAAATGCTCAAAAACTTTCTAAAAGATTAAGAAATTATGCTGATCCGCTTGAGATATTTTCTACTTATGGCAGTGACGCGATGAGATTTTATATGATTTCGCAGCCGGTGATGCGTGGTGGAGAATTAAAAATTGATAAGGACGGTAAAGCAATTCGCGATGCTTTAAGGCTTTCAATTAAACCTTTAATCAATGCCACTAATTTCTTTTGCCTATATGCTAATTCTGATTTAGTTAAGGCTAAAAGAATTACCGCCAAAAGAGAGTTTAAAAATATTATTGATCGCTATATTTTGGCAAAATTAAAATCAGCAATTATCAATATTGATCAGGCGATGACCAATTATGATACGGTAACTGCCAGCGAAGAATTTAATAATTTTTTTGAAGTTTTAAATAATTGGTATATCAGAAGAAATCGGGCAAGATTTTGGAAAAGCGGTATTAATCAGGATAAGCAAGATGCTTATGATGTTTTATATAGCATATTACTGACTATGTGCGAGGCCGTGGCTCCATTATTGCCATTTACCACTGAATTTGTCTGGAAAAGTCTAAATGATGAGATTTTGCTTGAAAATGATCATGGCTAATTTTAAAGCAAAATTTTATTTTTTGATCGCTTATTTTTTGTTGGTTAATTCTCAGAATTGCCTAGCTTTAGCTAAAGAAAATAAATTTACGCTAAATGGTGATTTTAATTTTTTGCTATCTGACATTAAGCAAGTAAATCGCGGCACCAAAAAACAATATGATGCTACTTTAGTTGGTGCAATTGCCACAAAATTTTCAAAAACTTATGATAGTTTAGAATATGGCGCTACCGCTAGCCTTGAAGCTAATAGTGCTCAAAGGCCAATTGCTGACTCGTTGGTAATTAATCGGGCTTTTATTTATAGCAAAGATTTGCAATTTGGCGAAATGCAAATTGGCAATAACAGCGATGTTAATCAAAAAATCAAAGTCGGGCCGGCAAAATTTGCCAGAGCTTCTGGCGGTATTAATGGCCACTATTTGCAATATATCAATAGCTCGATAGATAAAAATAGCGACCAGGCTTTTATTTTAATTCCTCAATTGCCAATAGCTCATGGTGGCTATGGCTATAGCAATATCGTAAATTATAAAGATCGAACTTTTGGCGATGCCAAAAATTCTACTAAAATTAATTATTTTTCTCCCAAAATTTCTAATTGGCAATTTGGTGTCAGTTTTGCTCCAAATGCCAATAATATTTTAGCTAGATCTAAGTCCAATCAAAATTCAGAGATTAATTTAAATAAAATTAAAAATATCATCGATATTGGCCTCAATTATTCAGATAATTTTGATAATTTAGGTGTTGCCTTTTCAGTGATCAGTGAAAACGCTAAGTTTGACAATTCTCAAAGAAATAATCTTAGTGCCTATGAAATCGCTACAGTTGCAACTTATTTTGGCTTTACTTTTGGGGGCTCTTATGGTTCCTGGAATAAATCTCTACAGCTAAAAAGCGATCAAAATCACTCAAATTATTACACAGGCGGCATCGCCTATGAATTTGGGCATTTTGGCGCTAGTTTTACTTATTTTAGCAGTGATTTTCAAAATAATAGATTTGATGCTAAATCAATTGGCATTGATTATAAAATAAAAAAAGGCTTTACCCCTTATATTGAAATCACTAAATTCAATTTCAGATCTGATAATGCAAATGGCGACCATTTGCAATTAAAAAATGATCGCGGATATGTATTATTAACCGGGCTGCTGTACCATTTCTAGTCCATAATACCGGCTATAGTCTTCATCTTTTTGGTAAAAATTAATTCCTTTTAGAGTCACGCTATATCATTATATAGCGACTCTAAAGGAATTATTTTTCCTCAAAAATATTTCCTCTATAGCCGGTATTATGGACTAGAAATGGTATTATTTACTTTTTAATCAATAAAAAAAATGAGTAGCGTTACCGCACTAGATTCGTATTTATTGCCAATCAAACAATTATTAGATCAGGATGGTGTTAATGAAGTTTCAATTAATACCCCTGGTGAAGTATGGGTTGAAAAGAAAGGTGACATGGTTCGTCAAGAATTGCCATCTTTTGATTTACAGCATTTAAAATCGCTTGCCCGCTTGGTGGCACAATCAACCGAGCAAAGAATCAGCGAAGAAGAGCCGTTACTTTCTGCAACCCTACCTAATGGTTTTCGTATTCAAATTGTCTTTCCGCCAGCCTGTGAAAGCTCGACAGTGGTAATTTCAATTAGAAAGCCGTCAGTAATGCAATGGAGCTTGGATGATTATGAAAAAATGGGAATGTTTGATACTACTTTGGTTGGAGAGTTTGAAGATAAAAATGATCTGATTTTATGCAAATTATTAAAATTAAACCGGATTAAGGATTTTTTACAAAGAGCAGTAATATATAAAAAAAATATCATTATTAGCGGCGGTACCTCAACTGGTAAAACCACTTTTACTAATGCCATGATTAGAGGTATTCCTCATGAGGAAAGATTAATCACGGTTGAAGATGCTAGAGAAATTAACTTATCATCACACCCAAACCGGGCGCATTTACTTGCTTCAAAAGGTGGTCAGGGAAGATCAAAAGTTACTACCCAGGATTTAATTGAAGCCTGTTTACGTTTACGTCCCGAAAGAATAATTGTTGGTGAATTGCGGGGTTCTGAGGCTTTTAGTTTTTTAAGAGCAATTAATACCGGTCATCCGGGCTCAATTTCAACTTTGCACGCCGATACCCCAAGAATGGCGCTTGAGCAGTTAAAAATGATGGTAATGCAAGCAGGTCTTGGCATGACCCCATCTGAAATTACTTCCTATATTCATAATGTGGTGGATATAGTGGTGCAATTAAAGCGGGGCTCAAAGGGTCGAAGATTTATCTCTGAGGTTTATTTTCGAGCTTTTGATGATCGTAAAAAACCAACTGCTGCTAGAGCCCAAATCAAAGCTCCAACTCCGGTCAGTCCTTTAAATAACGAAATTAAAACTAGCAATGAGTAGAAATAATTTTTTTGAAAAAAAAGTTGAATTTTTAACCCTAAAACAAGTACTGGAAATTACCGATTCCAGGCTTAATGGCGAGTTTGATTTAAATTTAAAAATTTTTGACATTAATACCTTACAAAATGCCAGTCAAAATCAAATTTCCTTTCTTAATTCCGGTCGCTATTCAGTGCAATTAAGTACCAGTAAGGCTGGCTTTTGTTTAATTGAAGAAAAATACGCCACCAAATCACCTGCGGGCACTATTTTGCTAATTAATAAAAATCCTTATTACGCCTATGCTCAGATCGCTCAGAGTTTTTATAAACAAAAAGATACAGAGTTTGTTAGCGATAAAAATCGCCTTAATTATCAAGAAAATAATTTAGCCATTATCCATAATAGTGCGGTGATTGGCAAAGAGGTTAAAATTGGATCTGGAGCGCTGATTGGCAAAGAGGTTAAAATTGGCGATGGTACGATTATTGGCCCAAATGCGGTGATAATGGATAATTGTGTAATTGGTAAAAATTGTATCATTAATGCTTTAACAGCAATCTCATTTGCGATAATTGGTGATAATTGCATCATCCATAGCGGGGTAAAAATTGGTCAAGATGGCTTTGGCTTTGCTCATAATATGGGAGTTAATCATAAAATTATTCAGCTTGGCTCAGTAATAATTGGCAATGATGTTGAAATTGGCGCTAGTAGCTGTATTGATCGCGGCGCAATTGAAGATACTGTAATTTCTCAAGGGGTAAAAATTGATAATTTAGTACAAATTGCTCATAATGTAATAATTGGTCAAGGCACAGTAATTGCGGGATGCAGCGCCATTGCTGGTAGTACCAGGATTGGCAAATTTGTCCAAATTGGCGGCGCCTGCAATATTGCTGGTCATATTAATATTGGTGACGGCGTCAAAATCGCCGGCGCCAGCGGAGTAATGCGCGACGTAGCGCCGATGCAAATAATTGGCGGCTGTCCAGCCATTGATTTTAGGCAATGGCAAAGATTAAATGCAAAATTAGCCGCTATGGCCAAACTTCATTTGAAAGCAAGTAGCGATACTGTTAATTAAAAATTTATGTTTTTTGCCCCCGCTCTAATCACTAAAATTCAAGAAATTACTAAATTAGCCATCAAAAACAAGATCACCATCACCTGCGCTGAATCCTGCACCGGCGGCTTATTATCCGCCCTTTTTACCGAAAATTCCGGCGTCTCAAAAGTTTTTGATTGCGGCTTTATCACATACTCCAATCAAGCAAAATCCACCCTCCTAAAAATTGATCCTAAATTAATCACCAAACATGGCGCCGTCAGCAGCCAAATCGCCAAACAAATGGCGATCAAAGCCATCGATAATTCAAAAGCGCAACTCTCAATTGCCATCACCGGAATCGCCGGCCCCAAAGGCGGCTCCATAACCAAGCCGGTGGGCCTGGTTTACATCGCGAGCTTCAATCAAAAAAATCAAAAATTAATCACTAAAAAATTCAATTTTAAAGGCTCGAGATTTGAGATTAGGAAGCAATCATTACTGGCGGCAATTCAGATATTAAACTCTCAACTGAGAGCATAAAGGAGTCAGGCCAATATAGTTCGCTTAATACTCGAATATCCCCTCTCCCCTTGCGGGAGGGGGGATATTCGAGTATTGGCATTATTTCAATTCCATCGCCGCCGTCCTTGCTAATTGGTCAACTAATTCATTATATTTATTACCATTATGAGCTCTAACCCAGCGCCACTCAATTTGGTGATTAGTGACTAATTTATCAAGTTCTCGCCATAATTCAGCGTTTTTGACTGGTTTTTTATCGGCGGTTTTCCAGCCGTTTTTTTTCCAGTTGACAATCCATGTGGTGATGCCGTTTTTTACATATTGGCTATCGGTGTGGATGATAATTTTTAGGGGTTTTTTGATTTGTTTTAGGGCTTCAATTACTGCTTTTAATTCCATTTGATTATTGGTGCTGTCAGCCATATTACCAGAAATTTCTTTTTGGTGATTTTTATAGAGTAAAATTGCTCCCCAGCCCCCTCTTCCAGGGTTTCCAAGACAGGAGCCGTCAGTATATATTTCAATTGCCTGATCATGATTAATATTGTTATTTTGTGTCATTTTATTTAACCTATAAATCTTTGATAAAAATTCTTCGTCATAATGTTTACTTATGTCTATTTGCTAACCGACTTATTTATATGAATTTTAAACAGTATTATAATGATTGCTTAAATGAATTACAAAAATCAAATAAATATCGTCAATTAATAGATTTAAAGGGTCAAGAAAAATCGGATTTTATTGATTTTTCGAGTAATGATTATTTAAATCTTAAGCAAAATCAAAAATTAATTGCAGCCTCAAAATTAGCCGCTCAAAATTACGGTATTGGTAGTGGTGGATCAAGGCTTTTGGCTGGTAATAATCAATTATTTCGTGATTTTGAAAAGCAAATTGCAATTGATAAAAAAACTGCCTCAGCGTTAATTTTTAACTCGGGATTTCAGGCTAATTTAACCGTGCTGGCGGCTTTGTTAAATAAATCGGTGCTTGGAACTCAGCCACTAGTTTTTTTTGACCGCTTTAATCATTCAAGCCTTTATAATGGGGTATTTTTAAGTGGCGCTAAAATGATTCGCTATAATCATAATGATTATGATCACTTAAATGATTTATTGTTAAAATATCAAAATAATTCAGGGCCGAAATTTATTATTTGTGAAACTCTTCATGGTATGGATGGTGATGTGGTTGATTTGCCTGAGATGGTCAATCTGGCTAGAAAATATCAGGCCTTTTTATATTTGGATGAGGCTCATGCAACCGGTATTTTGGGTAATTATGGCTATGGGCTGTCAACTAATATTGATATGAGTGATATTTCCTATTTGATTATGGGAAGTTTTAGTAAGGCAATGGCTGGATCTGGGGCTTTTATTGCTGGTGATTTGGAAATAAGAAATTATTTGATTAATAAATGCGTAGGTTTTATTTATTCAACTTCTTTAGCGCCAGCAGTTGTTGGGGCTGCATATGAGGCTTGGCAGATGATTAAAAATTTAGAGCGGAATCGAAAAAATTTGCTGCTTAGAGCTAAAAATTTAAGAGATGAAATTACTAAATTAGGTTTTGACATAGGAAAATCATCAACTCATATCATACCGATCATTTTAAAAAAGGAAGATGCCACCCTTAAAGCGCGGGATTTTTTACTCAAAGAAAAAATAATTCTGTCGGCAATTCGCGAGCCTACAGTGCCACCAAATAGCGCCAGATTACGTATTGCTTTAAATCTTGGCCATCAAGATTGCGATCTTGAGAAATTATTATCAGCGCTTAAAAAATTATGAAGCCGATACAATTAGTATTTTGTCATGGTTTTGGTTGTGATCAAAGTTTTTGGCGCCATTTAGCTCCACGTTTTGTGGAATATAGCTGTATTTTTTGGGATTTAGGATATTTTGGGCCAGAAGAATCAATTATTGCTCCTAATTTTAAGAATTATCAAGTAGTTGCTGTGGGGCATTCTTTTGGTGGCTTAAAATTGCTTAATTATAGCGCTGATTTTAAGGCGGTTATTTTGCTACAAGGCTTTAGCAATTTTTTAGGAAATAAGGCGCTGCTTAATAAAAAAAGACAATTACAATGGCAGGAAATGCGGGCTGCTTTTAATGATGATCCTAAGAGTACATTGCAGCAATTTTATGATCGGGCTTTGGGTGGTGATAAGATTTTGTTTCAAGAATTAATTGCTAAAATTGCTCAGATTAATGCTAAAAAACTTAGTTTTGATTTGGATCAAATGATCATTCCAAATCAGTTAAAATGTAATCAAATATTAGCAATTGGCAGTAAGGATGATAAAATTGTACCACCGATTTTAATCAAAGATAATTTTGAAGAATTAAGCAATGCCAAAATAATTATGCATCAACAAGGCAGTCATTTACTGGGATTTTTACAGGCTCAATTTATTGCCAAAGAAATTAAAGTTTTTTTAGATGAAATTAAAAATAAAGAATAATTTTAACAAAAGTAGCAAGATTTACGATCAGGTTGCTACTGTGCAAAAAGAATCTGCTAAAATTTTAACCAAGCTATTGGTAAAAAAATTTCCAGATTTTTATCCTTCCTCAATACTAGATCTTGGAACCGGTACCGGCTTTGTGGTGGAAGAGCTTTTGACATATTTTGCTGATAGTAAATATCTGTTAAATGATATCTCAGATAAGATGCTTGAGAAGACAAAATCTAAATTGCAAAATTATCAAAATATTGCTTTTAGCCAAGGTGATATTGAAGAAGAAAATTTTGATCATCATGATTTAATTATTGCAAATTTTGTTTTGCAATTAATCGATGATTTTAAAAAAACAGTAAAAAAATTAAGCGCCAAATCAGATATTATTGCTTTTAACGTAATGCTTGATGGTAGTTTTAAAGAATGGTCTGATCTATATAAGAACGCCAATTTATCATCACCAATTGCCAATTATCCTTCTTTACAAGAGGTAGAAAAATATTGCCTGACACTTAAGCCCAAAGATCATTTATTTTTGGCTAAAAATTTTAGTTTAGAATTTGATTCGGCATTTGCTTTAGCTAAATATTTTAATAATCTAGGCTCAGTAATTGGTGCTGCGCAATATGACATTATTACTTTAAAAAATTTTTTAAATAATCATAATTTTACCATCAAAACCAAATATAAAATCCTCTTTGTGATTTTAAAAATGACTTAGAAATTTATGCAAATTTTTGTTACTGGTACTGATACTAATATTGGCAAAACTATAATTAGCAGTTGGCTTTGTCTAAAGGCCGGCTATCAATATTTTAAACCAATTCAAACCGGCTCTATTGAAGGAACTGACAGTGATTTTGTCAGGCTTATTGCTAAGATCAAAACCCATCAAGAATCCTATATTTATCAAGCGCCACTTTCTCCCCATTTAGCAGCAAAGCAAGAAAATCAGGAAATAAATATTGAAAATATCAAATTACCAGCGGTAGATAATTTAATCATTGAAGGCGCTGGTGGAGTTTTGGTGCCAATTAATCATGAGTTTTTAATGATTGATTTAATTGAAAAATTTAAACTTCCAGTAATCATTGTCAGCCCATCAAAGCTCGGTACCATCAATCACACTCTATTAACCATCAAAGCCCTCAATCTAAGAAAAATTGAGATTTTGGGAGTAATTATGAATAATGTTGCTGATAATGATAATGGCAATATCGAAGCAATTGAATTTTATGGCCAGGTTAAGATATTATCATCTTTTCCAAAGCTAAAAGAAATAACTAATGATAGTTTAAAATCAGTAGGCTTTAATTTAGAATTGCAGAATTTATTATCAAAATAATCACTTTAAAAAATGACGATCAAAACTGAATATAAAATTATTGCTGATCATTTGCGCTCTTGTTGCTTTTTGATTGCTGATGCGGTGATGCCTTCAAATGAAGGGCGTGGCTATGTTTTAAGGCGGATTATGCGAAGAGCGATGTTGCAGATTCATAAATTAGGGGCCAAAAAAATTGTGATGTATAAGTTGGTGCCAGCTTTAATTAAAGAAATGGGATTAGCCTATCCTGAATTGAAAGCAGCGCAGGATTTAATTATTGATACGTTAAAAAATGAAGAAGAAAAATTTAAAGCTACCCTTGAAAATGGCTTAAAAATTTTAGAGGAGGAGATATTAAAAAATCCTGATTCTAAAGAATTTTCTGGGGTAGTGGCGTTTAAATTATATGATACTTATGGTTTTCCGCTAGATTTAACTGAAGATATTTTACGGGAAAAAAATCTTAAAGTTGATTTTAATGGTTTTAATTTAGAGATGCAAAAACAGCGTCAGCGTGATAAAGAAAATTGGGTGAGATAAGGAGAAGAAAAAGAAGATGAGGCCTTTCTTGAGCTAAAAAAATATGGTGACACTGAATTTGTTGGTTATGAAACTATTTGTATTAAAACAAAAATTTTAGGTTTTCATAAAATAAATTCGCTTGGGGCTCGCGGCATTATATTAGAAAAAACGCCATTTTACGCTACTTCTGGCGGGCAAAAAGGTGATAATGGCAATATAATTCTTGCTAGTGAAATCAAAGATCATGAGCTGATAAATTATAGCAAACTGCAAAATTTTTGTGATATTTTAGAAACTAAAAAAGTTGCCGGGATACATCTTCATGTCATTTCTAAAAGTGCCGGAAATCTTGCTATTGGTGATGAGGTTATCGCAATTGTCAATAACCGTAATCGTCAATTTCGGGCGCAAAATCACTCCGCTACCCACTTATTACACCGCGCCCTAAAAGACTTATTTGGTAATCAGATCACGCAAAAAGGTTCCAATGTTGATGCTGAATATTTTACCTTTGATTTCAATTTTAACCGTGCTTTAAGTGAAGAAGAGCTGGATAAAATTGAAGATTTGGTTAATTTCTACATCCGTCAAAATAGTGAAGTAAAAACTCAAATTATGTCACTTGAGGAGGCAAAAAACCAAGGAGCAATGGCGTTATTTGGTGAAAAATATAGTGATCAGGTTCGAGTTTTATCAATGGGTAAAAATCAGGATAATCAAGATTGGTCGCGGGAATTATGCGGCGGAACTCATGTTAAAAATACCGGCAATATTGGTTTATTTAAAATTATTGCAGAAAAAGGAATTGCTTCTGGCATCAGAAGGATAGAGGCAAAAACCGGCTATTTTGCTTTTGAATTTTTGCGCCTACAAACCAAAAAATTGCAGGCTTTAATAGGGGCGCTAAAAATCAATCAACAACCGGACCAAATTTATTACTCAAAGGGTGAATTTTATAATGCCAAAGCCGGCTTTGATGATAGTTGCTATTTTATGGAAGAAAAAAACCAGGAGATTGCTACTCAAAGTCAAATATCAACAAAAGAAGCAATTGCAAAAACTGCGGTGATTGGTGAGGAAAAAATTGCTGAAATCAAAAATAAAAATCAAGAAATTGACAAGCTAAAAAAGCAAATTTTATTATCAAATTTAAATAATTTAAGATCTGAAAAAATTACTACTCACGGCGGTCTAGAAATTAATCTGGTTGATTTTTGTTTTAAAGATTTAAGCGCCCAGGAATTGCGTGAAATTACGCTTGAGATTAAAAATAAGCCAGAGTATCAAACTCAGCATATTTTGGTATTTTTTGCTACTCAAAATGATAAGGTTGCGGTGGTGGTTGCTCTTAGTAGTGACTTATTGGCCGCTAATTACGATGCTTGTAATTTGATCAAATTAGTGAGTGAAAAAATCGGTGGTAAAGCAGGCGGGGGCAAGAAAGATTTTGCAATGGCTGGTGGTAATGATATTGGTGCTATCACCAATGCAATTGAGATTTTGAAGCAGTTTTTTGAAACAAAATCCTAATTGATATAGGGCTTTAATGTTTAAATCTTGATAATTGGCCATAGCTCATTACGCTAGCCAGCAATATTTTTTTAACAAAAACTATTTTTATGCCAATCAGATCTTTAAAAAGCAGGGAAAATTCCCAAATTCTGTCTTATTCTGCAAAGGTGGTAGAATTATATGAGCATGTCACTCAAACGCAAAAAGAGATAGCAAGAATAATTGCCAGTGAGGAAACAAATCATCAGAGTGAATCGCTAATATCACTAAAAAAAGAATTATCATCTTTTTTTGAGAAGCAACAAAAGCAGCTAATCTTGCTACGATCTGAGTTAAAAGGTAAGGATTTAGATTCTTTACAAATCATCCTTGATGCCAATGATTTAGCGCTGAAAAATTTAGTAAAAGATAAGGCTCTAAGAAAAGACACAATTGATGCGATTCAGGTTACATCTGGGCGTAATCAAGCTTATCTAGAAGAAAATAGCAATCCGGTTAGTCACCAGCTTTTACGAGCAAAGGCAGAGATTGAGGAAATTCAAGCGCGTGTTCCATTGGTAAATAATACCGTTATTTTAGATAATCGCAGTGATAGTTTTGTGGCCATAAGTAACGTTAAGCAAAGTGAGGCGGAAGGAGACCTAAAATTTTTATATTCTACTTCGAGCCAAAGCGGAGAATTATTATTTAAAAAAGATGGTAGCGCTTTTTTTATTGATAGTTCAGGAGCAAAACCGGTTGATTATCAGTTGGCAAAGTCTTTAACTGAGCAATTAGTAGCATTTAATCAAAAATCACAATCTCAGTTAAAATCGAAGACCGAATCATCTTCAGATAAATTACCACAAGTGCCGGAGATTAAAGAATTATTGGCAAAATTGGCAGGCCGGGATTTGGCTAGTAAGCAGCAATTATTAGCCAAGTTAATGGTAAATGCTGTAAGAAATGCTAATTCTGCTGTGCAGGAATTTTTAGTCGGAGAAGAAAAATATACTAATCTCAATATTATCCCGTCAGATATAAAAGATCATGTAGAAATTAGTTTTAAGAAAAACGGACAAGAATGTAAATTAAGCTTTAGCAATCAAGGAGTATCGCTTAATTCCAAGCAATTATCGCCAGCTGAGCTTGATTCTTTATTAAATGATTTTGTGATTATTAATGCTCAGGCAATAACAGTTTCTGGTAAAAATAACGTTGCCAGATTTCATGGGGCACAAAATTTCTTAAAAATTCTTGGTTTTGAAGAGCAGTTTTTAAATCGCGATCATTTTAATAATCAGGAATCAGAAGCTTATTTAGGGGAGTGGAAACAAAAATATTCAGCAATTGAAATTGAGGCTACAGTAAAATTAGTTGCTGCAAATCTTGAATATTACAAAACGCTGTTAGAACTCAATGATGTTGAGGCTCAAAGACCGGTGGTTGAGGATCTAAAAAAGGCTTATCAACAATTAATGCAAGAATCGACAAAATATTACATGCCGAATCTGCAAAGAGTTTTATTAGCAATTAATAAAATTAGTCAGCAATCTGATAAAGGGGAGCAAATCGAGTCAATTAATCGGGCACTTAAGCCAATAAATGAATTACTTAGCAATCTTAAACAAAAAATTCCTCCAATTGATCAGCAAGCCTCTAAAGTAAAAAGTCACGAACTGCCAAATTTGGAGATTGAAAATAAATTCTTTAGATTAATAGTTGAAAAATTGGTTAGTAAAGATCCTAAATCTTTTTCTTTAATAGCTAATAATTTACAGCGCATTTTTTCACATGATCTCTCATCAGCCAAGAATCTTGAAAATTTTTACTCTGATATCATTGTCAAGTTAGAATGCGATGATCGGTCAAGAGAAAGTCTCAAGAAATTATTTGCTATTGTTACTGCGACCTTAAAAGAATCGGGCGGCATTCATGATATTAGGGATGTTGAGTGGATGGCAGAAAAAGTTGCAGACAATGACCAATTTAAGCAGTTTCTGGCAAATGAAAAATTATTTGTTCCAACCATAGTTGATAATGTCAGATCATCAATTGCCAGCCTTTTAGCGCAGGGTAGGCAAAGTGAGGAAGCGCCACCATCTCTTAGGTCCAGAACTTCCAGTAGCGATAGCTTGAAATCATTAACATCAAAGTCGGTTGAAAATGTTAAAGCGGTGGCCGATAAAGTAGTTGACGGTCTTTTACAGGCCAAATCAGTGGTGGCCGATAAAGTAGCTGACAGTTTTGCGCAGGCTAAATTAGCGGTTGAAAATATTTTTGTAGCAGATTTTAAGGAAGTGGAATTTGTAAGATTCAAAAGTAAAAATCATACTCCTGATTTATTCACAACTGATACTGCTAATCATTTTCATAATTTTAAGTATGAAGAACAAGGCAATGAATTAAGATTTAGTACAGAAGAAAATAGTGAGGAGTTTAAGAAATTATCATTACTGATTAAAACCGATAGTATTGATGAAGTTAAGCCAGAAAATATCCTTGCTCTTGGTATTAATTCTTTGAAAGAAAAATTGGTACAAATACATAAAGATAATCCTGATAAAATAGAAAAAATATTTGCTGAGATTGATCAAAATAGCGGTCTATCACTATTAGAGCAGGCGGTAATTTACATTGATGACCAGGATGAATGTATAGAAGCGCTGAGATTTTTACTTGATAATGGTGCTAAAATAAAAATTGGCGATGATTTGTCAAGATTGACTGCTCTACAATATGCGGTTGCTCATAATAAGACCGAGGTAGCAAAATTATTAAAAGATAGATTAATTGAGAGTGGACAAGTTGATGTTTTTAAAATAAAAGATCCGCTTGGTAGAGATGTTTCACATTATGCCGCCTTAAATGATAATCAGGAAATGGCCAAGCTATTTGAAAATCAGGTTGATAAAGATAGTAAGGATAGCGCGTCAAGAACTGCCAATATGATATTTTCTGAAATCCCATTTAAATTATTTACCATTGATTTGATTGCCAAGCTGAAATCGGCTAAAGATCTCGGTGATATTAGTAAAGTTCAAGAATTAAGAGCAGAGTTTGAGCAAAGATTCGAACAAGAAAAACATCGAATTGATAATTTCAAA
Source organism: uncultured Rhizobiaceae bacterium (assembly GCA_964622015.1). Classification (GTDB taxonomy): domain Bacteria; phylum Pseudomonadota; class Alphaproteobacteria; order Rickettsiales; family UBA1997; genus CAZUPN01. The sequence goes on from CAZUPN010000005.1 coordinate 35,287, forward strand.
CATTATAATAATTACAGCTCTAAACTAGAATCCCCTGCGATATTAAAGGCATTTGACGATCTAATTAAGATCAAAGATTTTAATCCTAAATCATCTCCTAAGCTAATTGATAAATTGATTACTAGGCTAGAAAAGATCGTCAGTCCAAATAAAACTATTAATGACTTTTTTAATTTATGCCTGGATGAACCAGTTGATATTGATGCTATCAAAAAATTTATTGAGAAAAATAAATTTGATATTGATGCGTTTAATCACAATGGTCATACTGCTCTACATGCAGCTTGCGCCAAAGGCAATATAGAATTAGTAAAATTATTATTAACCGGAAGTGCTAATCCTAATGCCGTCGGTTCACATGGAGATACTGCGCTACATTTTGCAGCTTTTGGTGATAATTCGTCAATTGCCAGAGAAATTTCTGAATTGCTTATAAGTCAAGGCGCTGAAATTAATTTTCAAAATAAAGATGGGCAATCCGCTTTACATATTGCGGCAGCAAAAAACAATTACGATTTGGTAAAATCCTTACTTGCAAGGCAAGAGATTATAGTTGCCACAGTTGATAAGGATGGAGATACTCCTCTTTTATATGCCGCCTGGTTACCGGATCTAAAGATTTTGCAATTATTATTTGAGCGTGAACAAGAATGTTCGACTCGTACCAGTAAAGAAGCTGCGTTATATAAGGTGGTAGGTGAAGGATTATTGGCAGCAACATCATTTTTACTTGAAAAGGGTGCCAATCCCAATCATGCAGGCTGCAGAACTCTGACCAAGGCTGCGCAAACCGGCAATATGAAAATTGTCGAATTATTATATCAAAAAATTGACCCAGCAAATCAAAATCATCAAATCTTGATGCTTTTTTGTCTAAATTCTGCAATTAATCATGGTCATAATGATGTGGCGGCTTTCTTTTATGAAAAAACAAATGACTTTACAAGAGATCTATTTAAAAGAAGATTTGCTGAGCAAAATGTTGGTGATGATTTAAAGCTAAAGCTGCTTAATTTTGCCACTATAATTCAAGATTCGGATTTGTTTGAATTGGTTTCTGATCTGTCGGGAGTTAAAGATAAGGATGGTAATGATTTATTATCAAGGATGATAGTAGAATCAAGGCCTCTTGCAGCAAATTTTTTATTGACTAAACATAAAGCAAATGTTGATGCTAATGCTGTCAATAAGCAAGGTAACCAGGCCTTACATCTGGCTTTAAAAGATGATATACATGGCCTCTTAGTTACCCCCATCCTTTTAGAGCAAGAAGGTATTGATTTAAATCACAAAAATCTCAGAAGAGAGACCCCGCTTCATATTGCGGCGCGAAAAGGCGATTTTGAGTCGGTGGAAGCAATGTTAATACCGGTAGAAAAAGATGGGTTAATAGTAAGAGACGCTGCTAATATTAAAATCAGAAATCATCAGGGCCAAACTGCTTTAGATATTGCGCTTGAGAAGCGTGATAAAGGTGATATTAGTAAGGATAATAATGAGGTAATTTATTTACTCAAAGCAAAGAAAAAAGAGCAGGATGATCAATCTTTCTTAGGCAAAGTTACAAATTTCTTTACCGCTCCTTTTAGTAATAATAGCACTTTAAAGGCAATTGCCGCAAGAGTTAAAAAGATAGTTGCTAAAGATCGTCCTAATCAGGAAACTCCAGCTTCTGGAAGCATGGAAGAGCGGCAAAAATTTGACAATTATTTTATGAATGGGTCGGTTAGTTTACATGATTCTTTATTGTCAATTAAGGAAGCTCAGGAATATTTTAAATTATCTCCTGATCAAAGAAAAAAGCAATTTGACGTCAAAAATGATTATGTTCCTCACCCGCAAGCGCAATTTCTGCAGTCCCTAAACTCATTATCGCAATTTTTTCATTTATATGACAAAGAAAATCAAAAGAAATTTTATGCTCGTGTTTTAGGTCTTAAATTTGAGGGTGAAATACCGTTGATAAGTTTTGTGTATGACAAAACCGCAGGTTATGATAAGTTGCAAATGACATATGAAGGAGCTACTAAACCTGTAACTATTAAAGATCAAAAACAACTTTGCGATTTATTTGCCGATTTTACGGTTAAATTCGCGCAGGAATTTCAGCAAGGCGCAATCAATAGAAGATTTTGTGACAAGCAACAGCAGGAATTTTTGGCGCTTATTAAGCAATTACAGCCAGATATTCCTGATAAGGGTTATAATTATTGTCCACAGGAAGCAAGAGGGTCAAATTGGTTTGAAAATATTCATATTAAAGAAATTAACGGTGATAAAATTACATTAGAATTTACCCAAACCGATAGAATGCATAATCGTCAAAAAGTAAAGCGAGAAATTACCGTTACTTTAGGATCGGATGGTCAGATTGAAATTTTAGCTAGCAATAATGGCGGTGAGCAAAAGCCAGTTACTGCCAGTGATTTATTTATCTTAAATACCAATTTGCAAAATATTAAATCAGATATCGCCAAGCAAAAAGAAATTGCAGAATATAAATTATATGGCGATGTTGCTGCTTATAATTTAAATGCAGTATTTAAATGTCTCGATGCTTTAGAAAATTATAATCAATTGCCACAAGAAAAACAGCGTCAAATTGATGAAGAATGCACATCCAAAGCTAATACCAATCATCCAAAAGTTTCATTGGTTGAGTCATTAAATTTAATGGCATCTTTCTTTTATATGGAAGAACCAAAATATCATAAAAAATTATGTGAGGCATTAGTTGTTGATGACGAGAATCCTTTAAGGTTTAGTCGTGATCAAGATGGCTTCAAGGTGATGTTTGGCGGTCAGGAAGTAAAATGTGAGAATGAGACTGCTTTGACTCAAAACTTTAGCAAATTAGTTTCTGATTTTCAAAAAGAATTTAAGTCTGAGGCATTTGACAAAGGATTTTATCAACAAAAACGCTCTGATTTACTCGCTATAGTTCAGGGATTACAAGCTATTGCTGATATCGGGCAATTTGCTTATCACTCAGATGATCCTGAGGGGCAGCGAAATCACATTACTAATATTTCAATCACAAAGGAATTACAGGAAGGCAATCGCGAGATATTAAAGATAAAATTCGATCATATTGATGCGGCCTATAATCCAGAAAAAGTGACTAAGGAATTAGCGATTTCGATGGTGGGTGATAAGGTATCAGAAGTAAGTTATTTAGACTCCAAGCATCAAGAAGCAAAGGAAATCTCGGTAGAAAATCTTTCGATGATTATTCATGATTTAATTACTGTAAAAGATAAGAAAAAAGCTTTAGATCATGAGCGTGATCAAGGGGGGCATCCATCACCTCATCCTCACGCTAATGGCGTTAGCCATCCGGTTGATACTCCTCCAATGGAACTTCCTTAAAATAATAATGGTGGCGGAGGAGGGGATCGAACCCCCGACACGCGGATTATGATCCCGCTGCTCTACCAACTGAGCTACTCCGCCTAGATATGATTTTGTTTTTGTTAGATTGGGCATAGCCCCTCTGCCCTTCTCGGCAGAGGGGGTGATACCGAAATAAGAATTAAATTCTTACGATAAGAAATCTAAAAACTTCTTGCACTTTTTTTATTATCAAGTCTTCTGCTTCTTTTTCTTCTAGCAACACTTTCTTCGGCTTTTCTTTTCTTTTTTTCAGAAGGTTTTTCATAAGCCTTTCTTCTTCTGGCTTCTTTAATTGTGCCCTCTTTTTGGGTCTTTTTTCTAAAAGATCTGATCGCTAATTCAGTATTTTTTGCGATAACTACTACTTGCATTTATTTAAGTTAAAAATTTAATTAAAAGTAAAATTATTGATTGAAGTATTTTATGGCTTCATTTTAGGGTCAATCCAGGATATGTTGCCATCTTTTCGATAATAAACAACATTTAATCTGCGATTTAATTTATTAATGAATACCAATGCCGGCAAATTAGCTAAATCCATTTTCATGATCGCTTCATTTACCATCAGCTCTTCAATATCAGTGGTTTTTTCGTTAATGATATTGACGTTTTCATTAGCAGCAAGAATATTTTCCTGCTCTTCAGACTCCATCTCTTCAAAAACGTCATATTCCAGCGGTGGTAGAATATATTTGGGGGCAACAAAAACTTCGTAATTAGGTTCAACTGATTTTAAACCTCCTCCTCTTCTGCGCCGATAATCTTTTATTCTTTCTTTATATTTTTTTAATTGCTTGGAAATTTTAGCCAAAGCTTCGTTAAAGCAAGCATAGACATCACCGGCCACAGCATCGCTTTTTACCGAAATTCCGCCCTTAACCCCCTCATTAACTACAATTATTGCCTTAAATAAGTGACTTTCCTTAGAAAAATGCACCTCGGAATTAATTGCTTTATCAAAATATTTAGTAACTTCTTTGGTGATATATTCTTGCACATGGTTGGTCAGTGATTTGCCAACATCCATATTCGAGCCGATTACATTTATTTGCATATTTTAAGAAAATTAGGTTACAACTTAAAATCGCGCCTGAATTAACAAGCGCTACGAAATAACATATTGCAGTATCCCACCGGATTTGTAATATTCAATCTCATTACTAGTATCAATTGCGCAAGTCAAAATGATCTCAGATTTTGAGCCATCAGACCTGGTAATTAAGCATTTAAAATCTTGCTTTGGTTTTATATTGGAGTCAATTCCTAAAATATCAATTAATTCATCGCCAATTAATTGTATAGTCTTTCTATTTTGTTTGGATTTAAAAATCAAGGGCAAAACTCCCATACCAATTAAATTGGAGCGGTGAATTCTTTCAAAACTTTCAGCAATTACTGCTTTTACTCCAAGCAAATAAGGCCCTTTAGCTGCCCAGTCGCGTGATGAGCCGGTACCATATTCTTTACCGGCAAAAATTACCAAAGCAACCGATTTTGCTTTATAATACATCGCAGTATCATAAATAGTGGTGACTTTATTTTCTTCAAAAATTTTAGCATAGCCACCTTCTTTAAGATTGCCATTTTGATCAATCGTGACTTCATTTTTGATTCTAATATTGGCAAAGGTACCGCGCATCATTACCTCATGATTACCTCTTCTGGCGCCATAGGAATTAAAATCAGCAACCGTAATGCCATTAGCTCGTAAATAATCGGCCGCGGCAGAATTACTGGCAATATTGCCGGCTGGAGAGATGTGATCGGTGGTAATTGAGTCGCCAAGTAAGGCTAATATTCTGGCATTTTTAATCTCTTTAGCATTTTCGCCCTCGCGATCATCAAAAAAATTGGGTAATCTGATATAAGTGCTTTTTTGATTCCAATTATAAACATCAGATTTATTGACTTTAATATTTTGCCATGTGGCGTCACCAGCAAATAAATTGCTATATCTTTTGGCAAAAATATCTTTAGTCACTGATGATTTAATCACCGCGTCAATTTCAGCCTTTGAAGGCCAGATATCTTTTAAATAAACTTTATTGCCATCAGCGTCAGTTGCAATTGGGTCGGTGGTAAGATTAACATTGATATTACCGGCAATTGCGTAGGCTACTACCAAAGGTGGCGAGGCTAAATAATTAGCCTTGGTAAGAGGATGAACTCGGCCTTCAAAATTTCGATTACCAGAAAGAATGGCGGTGACCAAAAGATTATTATTTTTAATTACTTCTTCAATTGTTGGATTGATTGGGCCAGAATTACCAATACAGGTGGTGCAGCCATAGCCAACTACATTAAAGCCAAGTTGATTTAGATATGTCTGTAAGCCAGAATTTTCTAAATATTCACTTACGACTTGAGAGCCGGGGGCTAAAGAGGTTTTAACGTGAGGTTTAACCTGTAAATTTTTGGCAATTGCTTTTTTAGCAAGTAAGCCGGCAGCAATGATTACTTCCGGGTTAGAAGTGTTGGTACAAGAGGTGATAGCAGCAATGATAATATCGCCATCTCCTAAATTGGAATTTAATCCTGATAGCGGATAGCGTTTTTGCGTTTTTTGAGGGCTAGTTTCATTAAGTAACGACTTAAAGGAATTAGCAACTTCGCTTAAAATAATTTTATCTTGCGGCCTTTTTGGCCCGGCAAGGCAGCTTTCTACAGTTTTTAAATCAAGGGTCAAAGATTGGCTGAACTCTGGGTCCGGGCGGTTACTATCAGCAAACATGCCTTGAGCCTTAGCGTAAGATTTAACTAATTGAATATTGATGGGGTCACGGTTAGTTAATTGCAAATAACTGATAGTTTCGTCATCAATTGGGAAGATACCACAAGTAGCGCCATATTCTGGTGCCATATTAGCAATGGTAGCACGATTAGCTAAAGATAGAGATTTTATACCATCGCCAAAAAATTCGACAAATTTTCCAACTACGCCACGACTTCTTAAAATATTGGTAATGGTTAAAACCAAATCGGTTGCGGTGACGCCTTCAGATAAATTGCCGGTTAATTTAAAGCCGATAACTTCTGGAATTAACATTGAAATTGGCTGTCCAAGCATTGCTGCTTCAGCTTCAATACCACCAACCCCCCAGCCTAAAACTGACAGGCCGTTAATCATGGTAGTATGGCTGTCGGTTCCAACTACGGTATCCGGATAGGCGATTAATTCATTATTGTCACTTTTACTCCAAACTACCTTGGCAAGATTTTCTAAATTAATTTGATGACAAATTCCAGTTCCTGGTGGCACGATTCTAAAATTATCAAAAGATTCCTGCGCCCATTTTAGAAATTCATATCTTTCCTGATTGCGCTTTGATTCAAGTGCAACATTTTTTTTAAAAGCCTGATTATCGCCGTAATAATCAACTTGTACCGAATGATCAATTACTAAATCAACGGTTATTAGCGGATTAATTTTTTTAGAATTTGGGCGATTATTTTTTTTAATTGCCTCGCGCATCGCAGCTAAATCAACTACTGCTGGCACGCCGGTAAAATCCTGCATTAAAACTCTGGCCGGGCTGAAGGAAATTTCGATTCTTTTGCTTTGATCCTGATTAGAGTCAATTAAAGCGGATATATGCTCATCAGTAACAATATCGCCATCATAATTTCTGATCAGATTTTCAAGTAAAATTTTTAAGCTAAATGGTAATTTTGAAATATCTTTGCCTAATTTTTTTGCTGCCGCCTCCAGAGGATAATATTTAAACTCATGATCCCCAATTTTAAGCAGTGATTTTGTAACAAAATCTTTAGACATTATTATTTTAAGAGTTAGTTGAAGAGATGTACCAATAAGGATTTTTAAGCGTAAAATCTCTTTTAAAAGTCCAGCAATCAGTGACAATAGTGATTAAATCTTTTCTGCCTTCAATGACATTATTTTTATCGTCAGTAATATAATTAATTTGTCTGCTGGTAAATTTAACAGTAGTTGAGGCCACGCCATCATCCATAGAAGCCGCTATAATTTTAGTGTCGTCAATGGCAATTATTTTGCTGATTAAAGTTTTTTTATCCCTAATTCTTTGTTTGATGATATTTTCAAATTGCTGATAGATTCTTCCAGATAGCAGACCTTTTAACTTTTCTAAATCAGTATCTTTACCATTAGAAAATGCTGCAACTACCTCTTCTAGCATTTTATTTAAAAAATCAACCAGAGAAAAAAGCGAGATTTGGCAGATTCTTAAAATATCAGCTAATTCCTGTTGTAAATCTTCAGATAGTAAGCTCATGATTTTAGCGCTTTCTTCACTATCAGCAATTTTTGCTAT
>CAZUPN010000006.1:0-5502 GCA_964622015.1 uncultured Rhizobiaceae bacterium
GCTGATATTATTTTTGAAAATGGTCTAATTGACCTAATCAATTTTTACATCGCTAATTACAATCAAAAATCTCTGGAAATAATCAATAGAAATTACCCTGAATTTCTAACATTTAAAATCAGGCAAAAAATAAAAATTCTTAGCCTCGCTAGATTTAAAGTTGAAACTGCAAATAAAATTGCGATTCAAAGAATCATTAATTTTTGCCTTGATTTGAAAAATTTTATTGATTCTGAATATAATTTTAGGCCACTGACTTTGGGTCTTGAGCTTAATTATAAAATCGCTGATTTTATCTGGCTTGCAATTCAAGACAAATCAACTGATTTCAATTTTTATACCAAAAGATTAACCCTGTCTAAAATCTTCTTAAGGACTTTATTTGTCTTCTTAAAAGATGATAGTGATAATCTTGAAAACACCTCTGCTTTTCTTGATAATCAAATCGAAAAAGTGATGAAATTTGAAAAATATAAAGCAAAAATCAAAAATTTTTCTTCACAAATAAAAGAAAAATTATATCAATTTCACTTCAAGGAAAATGGCGAGTTAAAATCCCCAAAGGAAATTTTTAAAGACCTGCCCTTTATAAGATTATTTAAATAATTTAAGATAAAAATGACCAGCTTCAATTTGCTCGATTTAGCCTTTATTGGCTTTGGATTAATATTTATGATTATCGCTTTTTTTAGGGGTTTTATAAAAGAAATTTTTGCCCTGATTAATTGGCTAGTTGCCATTTCATTGGCTTTTTTATTGCCACCATTACATACTAAGCTTTTTTTCTTACATTTTCATAACAATTTAATCACTAATTTTAGTAGTAAAATCGTAATTTTTATCCTGGTATTTATTATTGTTGGTATTGTCACTGCGAAATTATCTGATAATCTTAAAAAATCACTACCCTCTTCTATTGATCAGTCACTTGGAGTTGTATATGGCTTGGTTAAAAATTTATTAATTTTTGGCATTCTTTATTCAATAACCAATAATTTTTACCTACATACCAGTAAATCAATTAACAAAAAAATTTCTACTAATCAGGAAAAGCAATATCTGCCAATCTGGCTTACCGGCGCTAAATCTTATAAAATTATCAAATCTTGTGGTGAATTAATTGACCCAATAACCAAGAATCTTATCAATAATAGTATAAAAAATGTTGAAGTTGAATTAAATAGCAGCAATCCTAAGCTTAATGACTCTAATCAAAAATCTGACCAAGAAGTTAAAGAGCAATCAGATTTCAAGACCAGTAATTCTAAATCTGGTCATGATTTGGGGAGCGGTGATATTGGTTACAGTAAAAAAGAGATCGAGAAAATGGATCGCTTAATTGATGTAATCGCTAAATAATAACTTAAATTTTAATCAATCTATGTTCAGACTTACTGGCAAAAATGCTTTAATCACCGGCGCAACTGGCGGAATTGGCGCTGAGATCGCTAAATCTTTAGCAAAACAAGGTGCAAAATTGGTTTTATCTTCAACTAAAGAAGATCGCCTTAAAGAATTAGCCGCCTCTATCAATTTCGAAACTCATATTCTTACCTGCAATTTAGGTGATGAAAATGAGGTTGAGGCTTTATTTGACAAAGCTGAAGAAAAATTAGGACAAATTGACATCATAGTTTGCAATGCCGGAGTTACTAAGGATAATTTATCTCTTAGAATGAAAAATGAAGATTGGGATCAGGTTTTAAATATCAATCTAAGATCAACCTTTATCCTTAATCGCAGCGCAATTAAAAAGATGATAAAAAGGAAAAATGGTCGCATCATCAACATTTCTTCAGTGGTTGCTTTTAGCGGCAATCCTGGCCAGGCTAATTATGTGGCATCAAAAGCAGGAATGATTGGCATGTCAAAATCACTGGCTTTAGAAGTTGCAAGTCGTGGCATCACAATAAATTGTGTAGCGCCAGGCTTTATTCAAACTGCCATGACTGATAGTTTAAATGAAGCCCAAAAACAAGCAATTATGAATTCAATTCCAATTGGTAAAATGGGTAATTCTAAAGATATTGCGGCAGCGGTTGCATTTTTAGCAAGTAATGAAGCTAGCTATATTACCGGCCAAACCCTCCATGTTAATGGCGGCATGTTAATGATATAATTTAAAAAAAATGACAAATACTCACAAAACCAAAATAGTAATTATCGGTTCCGGACCAGCGGGTTATGCAGCAGCAATTTACGCTGCCAGAGCTAATTTATCACCAACCTTAATTAGTGGCATGCAGCCTGGTGGACAATTAACTATAACTACCGATGTTGAAAATTATCCCGGCTTTGCAAATGTTATACAAGGACCTTGGCTGATGGAAGAAATGGCTAAACAAGCTATCCATGTTGGCACTAAAATTGTTGATGACCATATTAAAGAGGTTGATTTTTCAAGAAAATCAAAAGAAGAACCATTCATTTTAATTGGCGAATCAGGCGATATTTATCATGCAGAGGCGGTGATTATTTGCACCGGCGCGCAGGCTAAATGGCTTGGTCTTGAATCTGAGAAAAAATTTCAAGGCTTTGGAGTCTCAGGATGCGCCACTTGTGATGGATTTTTCTTTAAAAATCAAGAAGTAATAGTAATTGGCGGCGGCAATAGCGCAGTTGAAGAAGCTTTATATTTAACTAACCATGCCAAAAAAGTTTATTTAGTGCATCGTGGCGACAAATTAAGATCAGAAAAAATTCTACAAGATCGTTTATTTAAAAACCCTAAAATTGAGGTGATCTGGAGCCATTCTTTGCAAGAAGTCACTGGCAGTGAAAACCCTAAATTAGTAACTGGCGCCATCTTAAAAAATAGCCTAACTAACGAATTAAAAACAATGAAAATCGACGGTATTTTTATCGCCATCGGCCATAAACCAAATAGCGATTTATTCAAAAACACCAATTTAGAAATCGATAATGAGGGCTATATAATCACCAAACCAAATAGCACTAAAACTAACATTGAAGGCATTTATGCCGCCGGTGATATTCAAGATAAAATCTACCGCCAGGCCGTAACCGCTGCCGGAACCGGCTGCATGGCAGCGTTAGAGGTGGAGAAGTTTTTAAGTCATTAACAAGGTGGCATTTTACAAATGCCAGTTTTGCTGAAAAATTCCCCGGATTGCCGCGTCACTTGGGCTCTTCGAGAGTGACGAAACTGAGAGTATCTGTCATTCTCGAGGAGCCGTCAGGCGACGCGGCAATCCAGAGAAAATAAAATTAATTAAAAAATATTTATGACAAACTCTCTTTCATTTATTACCGATAAAAATGGCATCGCTACTCTAACCTTTGATTTAGAGGGTCAAAAGATCAACAAGCTTGATGGCAATACTTTACTGGAGCTTCAAAAAGCAATTAATCTCATCGCCAGTGACGCCGCAATTAAAATTTTAATTATCAATAGTAACAAAAAGGATATTTTTATTGCTGGCGCTGATATTGCTGAAATTAAGGCGATATCAACTAAGGCGCAGGCATTAGAGAAAGTAAAAAGAGGGCAGGATATTTTAACTAAGCTGGCCGATTTAAAAATTCCAACTATCGCCTTGGTTAATGGCGCTTGTTTGGGAGGGGGATTAGAATTAGCTCTCGCCTGTAAATATCGCCTAGCAATCACTAATCCTAAAACTATTTTTGCTTTACCGGAAGTTAATTTGGGGATTATTCCTGGCTTTGGCGGCACTCAAAGATTGCCAAAATTAATTGGCTTACAAGAATCATTAAAAATGATTTTATCTGGCAAATCAGTTGATTATAACAAGGCTTTTAAAATCGGATTAGTTGATTTATTGATCAGAGAAGAATTTTTAGAAGAAAAATTAAGCAATTTTGTAGATTCTATTTTATCCTCTAAAGATAATAATCAATCTTTGCTAAGAAGAAAGGCAGCTGCTAAAAAACGCTTTATTTTTGAGCGCTTATTGATTGGAAAATTCATTATTTGTAATGCGGCAAAAAAAGATTTACTAAGCAAAACCAAAGGCCATTACCCCGCACCTTTATCAGCACTTAAAGTAATTAAAAAAACCTGCTATTCAAAATGTAAAAGCGGCTTTGCGCTTGAATTAGAAGCATTTTGTCAATTAGTAATTAGTCAGGTTGCTAAAAATTTGATCGATATATTTTTTATTAATGAGGAATTAAAAAAAGATAATTTTGTTACTTTAGATAATGAGCACAAAGCAATTGCAATAAAAAAAGCTGCCGGTCTTGGTGGCGGCGTCATGGGCGGCGGTATTGCCTGGCTTTTTAGCTATCATGATATTGATTTTAGAATTAAAGATATTAGTCAAAATGCCATTGCGCTTGGCTATAGTCAAGTCATAAAAATTTATAATCAGCTTAAAAAAATCGGCAAATTAACCAGCCAACAAATCGATTTAAAATTACATAAAATTACTTCCAGTATTGATTATCAAGGCTTTGAGAATAGCGATATTGCAATTGAAGCAATTATTGAAAATATTGACGTCAAGAAAAAGGCACTTGCTGAGCTTGAAGATCAACTTGGCGATCAAGCAATTATTGTTAGCAACACCTCATCATTATCAATCACAAAAATGGCTACTGCTCTTAAAAGACCGGAGCGTTTTGCCGGAATGCATTTTTTTAACCCAGTCAATAAAATGCCATTAATTGAAATTATCAAAGGTGAAAAAACCAGCGATCAAACTATATTATCCCTGATCAAACTGTCCAAAATGCTTGGCAAAACTCCAATAGTGGTTAAGGATGTAGCCGGGTTTTTGGTTAATCGAATTTTGTTACCTTATATTAATGAAGCAGCCTTTTTAATGCAGCAAGGAGCTGATCTTGATAGAATCGACCGCTTAATGGAAGAATTTGGCATGCCAATTGGACCATTTTATTTATCAGACATCGTTGGTATTGATGTTGGTACTAAAGTTGCCCATTCATTATTTGAAGCTTACGGCCCCCGAATGAAAGTGGCTGAAATTTTAACCGACCTTACCACTAATTATAAGCATTTAACTGGTAAAAAATCTGGTGCTGGATTTTATTTTCATCATGATGATGAGCCGTCACCGCCGAAAAAAAGATGGGTTAATTACGAAATTATCGAAGCTGTACGCAATTTAAACTGGGATTTAGGAGTATCTAAAGCTAGAGTTGATGATCAGGAAGTGCTTGATCGTTGTATCTTAATCTTGGTTAATGAATCAGTTCGATGTTTAGAAGAAAATGTAGTAAAAAATGCCCGTTATTTGGATATGGCTTTAATTATGGGCGCCGGCTTTCCGGCATTTAGAGGCGGCATTTTAAAATATGTCGATAATTACGGCATTAAAGAAATATTATCAAAATTAGAAAAGCTACAGGCAAGATTCGGCGATAGATTTAAGCCAGCTGAATTATTAGTGACAATGGCACAAAATAACCAGAAATTTTATGGTAATTTATGAAATTAGCTGATATTATAAAAGCCACTTTTCAAGTTTTAAATATTAAAATATGCAAATTACAATCTTA
>CAZUPN010000006.1:5512-42561 GCA_964622015.1 uncultured Rhizobiaceae bacterium
ATTCACCGCGCCACCGTGACTGAAGCTGACCTCAATTATGAAGGATCGGTTTCAATTGATGAATCGTTGCTTAAAGCCGCTAATATTATCGCCCATGAAAAAGTTGATGTTTTAAATATCAATAATGGCGAACGTTTCACCACCTACGCAATTGCAACCACAGCCGGAAGCGGCGAAATTAAAGTTAATGGCGCCGCCGCAAGAATGGTGCAAAAAGGCGATAAGGTCATAATAATTGCCTATGTTACTTGTGATCAGCAGTCGGCAGCTAATTATCAGCCATTGATACTTTTGCTTGATGATCAAAATAAGATAAAGATCTAAAATAATATTGCTTAATTTTGGCTAAATACTTAGAATTAAGGCAGTAGAGCGTAATATTTAAAGCTAATTTATTTATCAAACTAAATTTTTAATCTTATGGATTTCAGCATCATGACCATCATCGCAATTATCATCATCTTTTTGCTAATTTATGACGGATTCTTCACCGTTGAGCAGCAAAGAGTGGCAATCGTACAGAGATTTGGCAAATTTGTTAAAATCGCCTCCCCTGGTCTTAATCTAAAAATTCCGTTAATTGATAAGGTTGCTGGCGATGTTAGTTTGAGAGTAAATCAACTTGATGTCAAGGTTGAAACTAAAACTGAAGATAATGTGTTCTTACATGTAGTGGTTTCGGTGCAGTTTTTTATTCACCCTGAAAAAGTCTATGAGGCATTTTATAAATTACAGGATCCGTCAAAGCAAATTACCTCTTTCGTTTTTGATGTTGTGCGCGCCAGAGTGCCAAAAATTAAGCTTGATGACGTCTTTGAGCGAAAAGACGATATTGCAATTGCAGTAAAAAGCGAATTAGAACAAGTGATGGATGATTTTGGTTATGGCATTATTAAAACCCTGGTAACCGATATCGATCCTGATGCTAAAGTAAAATTATCAATGAATGAAATTAACGCTGCTCAAAGAATGAGGGTTGCGGCTAGCGAAAAAGGTGAAGCTGATCGAATTCTTAAAGTCAAGGCTGCTGAAGCTGAGGCGCAAAGCAAGGCCTTGCAAGGTAAAGGTATGGCCGATCAAAGAAAGGCAATTATTCAAGGCTTAAAAGAATCGGTAACTGATTTTAAAGAATCTTTACCAGGCTCAACTGAGCAAGATATTTTAAATCTGGTAATGATCACTCAATATTTTGATACTATCAAAGATTTAGGCGCATCTTCAGCAACTAATACCATTTTAATTCCTCATTCTCCAAGCGCGGTTGGCGATATTATGGAACAAATCAGAAACTCAGTTATTACCGCTAATCAAATTACTAACTCCAATTTAAAAAATAACAGATGAAAAAAATATTTTTGATTTTATTGCTAACTAGCTGTTTTGATGCTTTTGCCAGCAATTATATTTCAATTAGTAGTGGCGATGTCACCGGAGTTTATTATCCAACTGCCGGCGCGATTTGTCGCTTTGTTAATCGGGGTAAAAAAGATCATGGCATCAGATGCGCAGTTGAATCAACCGGTGGCTCAGTTTTTAATATTAATGCAATCAGAAATGGTACTACTACTTTTGGATTATCACAATCAGACTGGCAGTTTCACGCCTATAACGGCACCGGATTTTTTTTGGCGCAAAAACCCTTTAAAGAATTAAGATCAGTTTTCTCATTATATAGCGAGACCTTAATCATAGTTGCAAAAGAAGACTCTAACATCAAAAATATTAATGATCTAATCGGTAAAAAAATCAATATCGGCCCTAAAGCCTCAGGAACCAACGCCACTATGGAAGCTATTTTTAAATTAAAAGGCTGGTCTGATACTAATTTTGCCAATATAACTTATCTGCATTTATCTGAGCAGCCAAAAGCATTATGCCAAGGCAAAATTGATGTTATGGCCTATGTTGCTGGCAACCCAAATCCACTGATCCAGGAAGCTAGCCAGGATTGCAAAGTTAGAATTATTGCAATTGATAAAGAAACTATCGATAAATTAACCAAAAACAATCCTTTTTATGTTAAAGCGGTAATACCGGGGGGAGTCTATTCCAATAATCCCCATAATATCGAAACTTTTGGCATCAAAGCCACTCTTTTAACCTCAAGCAAAACCAGTATTGATGTCGTTTATAACTTAACTAAGGCAGTATTTAACAATTTTGATAATTTAAAAACCCTACATCCAGTACTTTCAAATTTGAAAAAAGAAGATATGGTTAAAGAAGGAAATTACGCCCCGCTACATCCAGGCGCCATAAAATATTTTAAAGAAACTGGGCTTTTGTAGTTTATAAAGAATCTTTTTTAGGAAGCCTTGAAAAGATTGGATCGGTGATCGTATTTGAAATAATACTTAATAGCCAAATAATAAAATAAAGTGGCAATGGAAAAGCGATTCTTCCGCGGTTTTTTTGAAGGCCGCTCTTGATGATTTTTGCGCATTTATTGCTGTCAATTATAAAAGGCATATAAAATTTATTTACGGCAGTCATTGGAGTTTTTATATAGCCAGGACAGATAACATTAACTTTAATACCAAACTCAGCTAAATTACCGCGCAAGGCTTCACCATAGATTCTTACCGCGGCTTTGCTTGCTGAATAGGCCGGAGAACTTGGCAATCCTCTAAATCCAGCCAAAGATGACATAATTGCAATCTGGCCATGATTTCTTGATTTCATATATTTAATTACCGGATTGATGGTATTTAATACCCCATTTAAATTGGTAGCAAAAACTTCTGATATTTGCTCTTCACTTTCAATTCCCAAAGCGGTACCGGCTGAGATCCCGGCATTGGCGATCACCAAATCCAAATTATGTTGTTTTTCAATTTCGTCAATATAATCTTTTAAGGCGTCTTTATCCCTGACATCAATGATTTTAGCGTAAATATTGCAGTTAGCATGTGAATTTTCTTGACAAATTTGCCTTACCATCTCTAATTTTTCCTTATTTCTGGCGCATAAAAATAAATTATTGCCAGCTTTAGCATAAATAATTGCAAGCGCTTGGCCGATACCACTGCTGGCACCGGTGATTAAAATATTTTTAGTCATTTTTAAATAAATTTATAAATTACTCATGAAGATAAAATATCAATTCATTACTTTTGAAGGAATTGAAGGTAGCGGTAAATCAACTCAGGTAAAAATGCTCAGTGACTTTTTAGCCGCTAGTAACTGCCCCACTCTAATCAGTCGTGAACCAGGCGGCACTTTAGCTGGAGAAAAAATCAGAAATATTTTGATTGATGAAAACATCGAAAAATTAGAACCAATAACCGAGCTATTGCTAAATTTTGCCGCCAGATCAGAGCATATTGAAAAATTAATCAAGCCGGCATTAAAAGCAAAGAAAATCGTTATTATTGATCGCTTTTTTGACTCCAGTTATGCCTATCAGGGATTTGGCTTTGGCCTTGGTAAAGATATTGTTGATCAAATAAGAAAATCAGCAATAAAAGATTTTGCGCCACAAATTAGTTTTTTAATTGATTTGCCGGTGGAGACCGCGTTTTTAAGAATTAAAAATCGCGCCGATAATAATCGCTATGAAAAATTAGATTTGGAGTTTCATCAAAAGGTTTACAAAGGTTATTTGGAATTAGCAAAAGAAGATCCGCGTTTAGTGATAATTGATGGCACTAAAAGCCAGGAAGAGATTTTGCAAACAATAATTGCCAAAATTATCGATGCGTAACTCTCGGTCTTCTTCCTCTCTTCTTGTAGGAGAGGAGATGGCGGGCACCAAAACTTAACAACAAAATTACATGATATTTTTTACCATAACTTTTTTAATCTTTGTATCAGCAGCAGAAATTGATATTTGTGTGCCGAGCTTTCCGCAAATATCTGATCAATTTAGCCTAACACCATTTGCAACCGAGTTATTACTTGGCGTTAATTTATTTTTTCATTGCTTGACCTCTGTTATTGCCGGTAATATTGGCGATAAATATGGCAAGAAGAGGACGATTAATGCCGGGCTAATCATATTTATTATTGGCAGCTATTTATGTTTTATTGCCACCAGCTATAATTTATTATTAATTGCAAGGGCGATCCAAGGCATTGGGGTTGCGATGCCGATGGTTTTAGGGCCGTTATTTATTATGGATAATTACCCAAAAGATCAGCAGCAAAAAATGATGGCGATGTTAAACGGATTTTGCACGCTTGGTATTTGCCTAGCACCAACTATTGGCAGCTATGTCACTATTTATTTTGGCTGGCGTTTTGTCTTTTTATTGTTGGCGATATTTGGTATTTTATCGCTGATAATTTTTAGTTTAGTAATTGGATCTGATAATAAAAATAACGGTAATGTAAAAATTTCACTGGCTGAATATTTGCCAATCTTTAAATCAAAAACCGCTTTAATTTATCTTACTGCTTTATGCGCGGCAATTGGCGGCTATTACACTTTTGTTGCAATTGCGCCAATTATTTATGTAAAATCTTTTGGCGTTTCATTACAAAATTTTGGGATTTATCAGGGAGCATTAACCTTAACTTTTGGAATATTTAGCATTTTTAGTGGCAGAATTGTAAAGATGATTGGCAAAAAAATTGCCTTTTCTTCAAGCATATTTTTAATTATCATCTGCCATATATTTCTTATTTTCTTTACAATTTTTAATGTCAAAAGCGCGCTTTATATAACCGCAGCGATACTACTAATGTCAATTGGCTGGGTCTATCCGATCAATTTACTTTATGTGATGACTTTGGATATTTTAGAAGATGCGAGTGGTAGGCTTTCGGCGATGGTTAATATTTTTAAATGGCTGTTTAGTATTGCCGGCTTTCAGGTTGCATCATATTTTTACACCGATGATTTTCGCTCAACTGCTTTGACGATGCTGGTCATTAATTTTATGTCGGTGGGCTTGATATTTTATCTCTATTTTAAAGATCAAAAATTTAGAAATGAGATTAGGGCGAAATGATTAATGCTGCCTCGATTGCCGCGACCCGGCAATCCAGAGAATTATTTAGTATTCTTATAAAATTCTATCGCCAGATCATCAGCAGAAATTTTATCTAAATTAATCGAACTTAGGAACAAGCTGCTTAATGATTTAGTGCGTGATAAAGCAACGTAAATTTGGGCATGGCTAAAAACATCACTGAGATCACAATTAATTTTATCTAAGGTTAAACCCTGAGATTTATGGATGGTCATTGCCCAGGCCAAAATTAGAGGGATTTGGGTAAGAGAGGCTTCGCTTACCATCGCTTCAATTTCTTCATCAAAACGATCAACTGACCAATCTTCGGGGCCGATGGTTAGGGTTTTGCCATTGTTAAATTCAACAATTGGATATGATTTTTTTAGCGAAAAATCTTTGATAATACCAAGTGAACCATTAATAATTCCATCTTTTTTATAGGTATTTTTGATCATCATCACTTGGGCTCCGATTTTTAATTTTAGAAATTGTGGCGCCAGGCAATTTTTTTTCAAAAACGCAATTTTATTTAAATCACCCTGATAGCTCGCCTCATGAATAATTTCTTCTTTAGGGATTTTCTTTAATTCGGTTTGATTAATTTGCTCAACCTTATGATTATGAGTAGTAAGCAAAGTGGGCTTAATTACGCAATTATCAACAGCGTTAATCCTTGATTTTAAAAGCTCGCGATCTTCCTGATCAATTTTTCCAAATCTCAAATTATTTAAAATTTTAATAAATTTTTGATCATTTTGACGAAAGATTTTTTCCAAAATAAACACTTCTAAATTTAACTCTTGCCAAACTGGGCTTTTAAAACAAAATTCCGCCTTATTATCAAAGCTACTTATTGGCGGCAATTGTAAAAAATCGCCAAATAATGCTAATTGCAACCCTCCAAATGGCTGCTCATTTTGCCTGATATATTTAAAAACCCGATCAAGCAAATTAAACAGATCAGCCGAAATCATCGAAATCTCATCAATTGCCAAAATATCAACCGCTCTGATTCTCTTCTTGGTTTTGTTATATTTATAACTCGCAAGATTGGCAATAACTTGCTCAAGCGGCAAATTACCAAGCCCAATACCAGCAAAAGAATGAATAGTAGTAGCTCCGACATTTACTGCCGCAATACCGGTGCTTGCAGTAACTACAAGGTTAGATTTGCTATGATTAATTTTTAAGTAATTGAGCAAATATGATTTGCCAGTACCCGCGCCACCAGTGACAAAAACATTTTTGCCATTATTGATATTGTCAATAATTTTTTGCTGATCGCTTTGTAGAGATGAATAATTGGACATTATTTACGGAATTTATGTTATTGCTCTGGAACTTGATGCCTCACTTACCACATTTCTAGCTTCAATTCTACTAGATGCAGGCTCTGTTATTGCTTTTATTTGTTCTATTGTTTGCGTTATTCTGTGATGTAGCTGCACTAAGTCAGATTTTAGGCATGTAGAAAAAACTTCTAACTGATCATATAATGCCTTATATAAATCTTGTTGTGAGCGATCTAAATTGATTCTTATTTCATTACTTACTACATCTTTAATACTCTTGGGTGGAGCTCCTCTATTGTCGCTGATTCTTCCTTTTTTATATAATAATGATATTATTTCATCTGTATAGTTATTATACTTTTTTACTTTTCTTTTATGATCTGACTGGCTTGTTATGTTGTCATTTTTTTCTAATTCTTCCGCAATTATTTTAAGTATCTCTTTTATTGTTAATATTCTTAAAATCGGTAACTCTTCATAACCGTCAGCCAAACCTTCTTCATATCCTAATTGCCACAACATTCTTGTGTATAAATGGTTTAATTGGTCATCATTACTCATATTTTCCAAATCATCTACAAACTCTCTGTCGCCAGATGCATTGATAATAATCTTTTTGTGACGCCCTACTAAACTCTTCAAAAACTTTAATGGTCTAAATCTTCTTGCTTTTGGTGATTTGGTCTTAGATTCTAAGTTTTGTTCTGTATTTTTATCCCCTCCCAATCCTTCTATTTTTTCAAGCAATGCATTCTTTTTAGTTTCTATAGCGCTTTTCGTAACTGGTATAATTTTTCCTATTTCTTCTAATTCTAAAGATATCTGGCTTATAATTTCTCTTATTTTGCCTATGAGATACTGTTTATTATATTCTACTTGATTTTCTGGTTGATGAACATAGCCTAATAGGCTATTTACGGTCCTTATAGCCTCAAGAGAAGTAGGGTTAGATGATCTTTGTCCAGTTTCGGCATTTTTATCAATTTCAGTATCTTCATTGACCGTCCCTCTCCTTTTCCATCCATTCTCTTCTATATTATCTTCATCTTGAAATCTGTTAAATCCTGAGAAAAGATTTAAACAGCTTCGTATCAAAATATTTTTCTTACAATAGCGCACCATGCAACAGACAACAAACATCAAAAAAATAGCCGATCCCCCAAAGCCTAAAGATAGATCTCTGTAATAGTGATCTGGGGGTCTGGCGGTAACTGAAGTTGATGGGATTTGCGATGGGGTTTGTAATGGAATTTGTGACGGAGTTTGTGATGGGATTTGTGACGGCAATTGCGGAGTTGGGACAGCAGTAGAACTTGGAGTAGTTATATGAGTTGGACTAGGCTCTGGACTATAGCTTATAGAAGAGCTTTGACCCAAACTACCATAATTAATTACTGCATTTTGGATTGCACCTACTCCCTCAATTAAAAGTATATCATCATCGAAGCGATCAATTATTTGAGAAATATTATTATATACACCAAATTGCGGCCCAATAAAATTATTATTAGCGGCAAGATCAATCATTCTGCCATGTTGGTCATTATCAGGACTCTTAAATAAAGTTAATAAATTATTTTGAACCAAAGATGCAGAACTTAAAATAAACCAATTAGCAATATTAGTTACATTACTGCTTATTGCAGCTTGTTGATCAGAGATTATTAATTCTATTGCCGCGCCTTGCTGATAGATTAACGCAATCTCGCCATCTTCACTTGATTTTACTGCATTATAGTTAATCGGGGAGTCTAGCTCGATTTGTAGCTTACCGGCCGCTTGTGGCCCATTAATTATGCTGCCTCTTAAATTATATCGTTGCCTAAATAATCGAGATTTGCCACCAGCAATATCAATAGCATGAAATAACGTAAACCCATCTTGGTAAGCAATTATTATTGGCGCAATGTTGTAATTATATAAAAATCCGGTATTAACCTCTGATTCTAACACCAAATTACCGCTAAATATCCTACCCATCATTTTATGAGAAGTAAGAGATGAGCCGGGGAAAAAAACAACTATCTTTCCATTTGCCAAAATGGCAGAAATTCGGCTTTTGACATGATCTTTATTATAAATTGGAACCAGCTCCGCTTGATTAGTTAATAACCTTCCATTTTTATCAATGATTTGACCAATTAGCTGATATAAGCCATTCTTAAAAGATATTAGCCAAGTCATTAAGGCCCGCTCACCATAACATGAAATCGAAGGGCTGGTTACCGACATTGGAAGACGCTCACGGGCACATTCAACTGTTTTAATAATTTGATTATCCTGGTCAAACAAGGTGACGCTCATTGACGAATCGTCATTTTGATATAATTTTCGATACAAAACGGCAAGATGACCGTTTGAAAAAACTATAGCTGAGGATTGCTCTATATTGTCACTAATTTCAATTGGACTGGTTGATGGCTGTAAAACGTCAGAAATTTCTGACTCTTGCTTTACAAACTCCATTTTTCTTAACTCGCGTTTTATTCTATATTTTGGTTGCCTCGCCCTTCTTTTGTGCTTTTCTTCTTTGCTTTCATGTCCCATATTTTTGGCTTATAAATTTATACCATTTCCTCAATTAAACTGCCCCATCTACTAATTGCTCTCTTTTGTCTTGCTTTTAATCTTTCCTTGATTAGCAATGCGCGACTCTTACTGTCGATTCTTTGGCACCAGCTGATATTTTTTTGCGATAGAACGGGAGCTTTGGCCCGATGTTTTTCAATAATTTTTTCATAACTTAATTTTACTGCAATCTCACGATTTTTATCATGCAATCTTTTATGATGCATGATGATATTATCGGTAAACCATCTTTGCCTGCGGTTAACTGCTCTTCTGCGTTCGGCAATAGTAAGGCGGCTACCACATTTTGATATTCTTTTTCTGCGTCGAACCAGACTAAATAATAGACAAACCACTCTTGGACTCAGCATAAATAATTGCCGAACATAGGCTGCACCTGAACCAGGAGAAAGAATGCCCCTGGAATGGATTGTCGACAAATCAAGGTAAAACATTTGCTATCAATATGATTTAATTTTTTTTCAAGACAAGTCACATCAGTATCATTTACCAATGCAAAAACGCGAAAAAATTACTTCTAAAATATTATCAACCTCTACTTTACCGGTTATTTTGCCAATTGATCTGGCAGCCATTCTTAAATCTTCAGCGGCTAACTCAATATTTTTTTGTAGGTTGAATTCCCGTAAATATATAAGAGCTTCTTGCAGAGATTTTCTATATCTTTCCGCAGTTATTAATAAAGAATCGTGATTTGGCGTCAATTTGACTATGATACTTTCAAGCTCCTGATATAAAAGATCTAAATTTAAATTGTCTTTAATTGAGATAAATAGCGGCTTTGGCAGCTTTTTAAGCTTGTTTTTGATTAATTTTTCAAGATTTTTTGTAATTAGTGAAAAATCAGCTGGTTTTATATTTTCCTTAGTCAAAAGATCTGTTTTATTGATGACAATCAGGGTCTGGTCATCGATTAATTCTAAATCCTGTTTTCTTGCTAATTTTTTTGGTGATTTTTTATTTAAATCTGAAGCGTCAAAAATAAAAATTTTAATATCAGCTTGATTTGCTTTAATTATCGCTCTTTTAATGCCTTCTTGCTCAATCTTTGCCTTGCTTGGTCGTAATCCTGCAGTATCAGCAATATTAACTGCCATACCCGCAATTGATAAATGAGTCTCAATGACATCTCTGGTGGTACCGGCAATATTAGAAACGATGGCAATATCTTTTTTTGCGAAATAATTAATCAGACTTGATTTACCGACATTTGGGGCGCCAATAATTGCGATATTGATTCCTGATTTTATTTTTTGGCCTTTTTCTTCATCATTTAAATGATTTTTAATTTCAAGTGCAAGGCCGTTAATTTTAGCTACTAAATCACTAACGATATTGCTTGGCAAATCATCCTCCGGAAAATCAATATAAGCCTCAAGAAAAGCTAAAATTTCAATTAAATGCAAACGCCAATTATCATAAATTTTACTGAGATCGCCTTGTAATTGTCTTAAGGCTTGACGATGCTGTAAAGCGGTGCTAGACTCAATTAAATCAACGATTGCCTCTGCTTGCACTAAATCAAGTTTATTATTTAAAAAAGCAATTTTGCTAAATTCTCCCGGCTCAGCGATCCTTAAGCCTGGGATTTTAGCTAAAATTTTCATTATTGATTTAACGATAAATATTGAACCATGAAGGTTTAATTCCGCAACATCTTCGCCAGTATAGCTATTTGGGGCCTGAAAAAATGAGATTAAGGCTTGATCAATTAATTGATTATTTTTGGGATCATAAATTTTATAAACCGAGATTTTTTGATGATCAAAATTATCTTTTTTAGTAATAATTTTAAGCACCTGTCTGGTTTTAGGACCGGAAATTCTAATGACCGATATTGCCGATTTATTAATTATGGTTACTGGAGCAAATATTGTTGTCATTTTTTTTTAAAAATATTTTTTAGTGACGCCACCATCAATAACTACCGAGCTACCACTTTCTTGCCAAATATACTCTGCTGAATCTTGCTTGGTCAGATCTGCGCAAATATAAATATTTTTACCATTAGGATTTATCTGATTGACATTCTTGTAAGCCTTTTGCAATTTTTGCAAATCACGTCCAACTAAACAAACATTGCCATGATCGATGGCAAGCTGTTTTGCCGCTTCAAAACCGATGCCGCTACTTGATCCAAGGATGAGAATGTTACGATTGGTAAAATCAAATTTCATAATTGTAATTTAAATAAATTAGCAAAATCAGGGCTTGTTTTTATTTTCCTGGATTGCCGCATCGCCTGCAGCTCCACTATGATCCTTTTTATGATGCCTGCGATAATCTTTAGGATCCTCAAAAGTTCCTTGCCAGATCCCTATTTTAGCATCTCGAGCCTGCTTTTCTAAAGCCTTGACCTCACCATCACTTTCCTGGTAATTATAAATAATTGCCATGCCATTTTTTAGCAATTCTTTATTAATTTCAACTCCCCTGATATAACATTTGGCAAGATAGCGACTATAAAAATCTTTAACGTGATAATAACAAGTCACCTCCTGATTTTTAACCAAATCAGCAGTATATTTTTTAGCCACCAGCCCGCAAGGATATTCGATATTATTAGCATTTAAGCATTTTTGATCATATTCGGGGGCGTCAATTCCAAAAAGCCGGACTTCATTATCAGCAACTTTTAGCGAATCGCCATCAATTGCATAAGAATGGCCACTAAAAGATTGATCAAGATTTGCCTCTTTTTGACCTGGGTCATTTAAAGATTTATTGGCATATTTTATCTCGATATTATTTTTAACAACCGAATTTGAGCTATTTGATATTTGACCGATAGACCAATATCCAAAGGCTCCTACCAAAATTAAGGAAAAAGATTTGAGCCAGGAATTGGTGCTTAATTTTTGCAATTGCTTAAAGGTCAATTGTTTTTTCTTGATCAACATTATGAACTAATTTTTGATAGTCTTCAATTAATTGCAAAGTCACATCACTGATTTCAGGGTAAAAATATTTATCAGCAATCGATCCAATTCTGGTAATTTCAGCAGCGCTGCCAGTTAAAAAAGCATCTTTAGCATCCGCCAATTCTTCTTCCTTAATATGCCTTTCAACTACTTTAATTCCATTATCTCTTGCCATTTTAATTACAGTCTGGCGGGTGATGCCATTTAAAAAACAATCAGCTAAAGGAGTGTGAAGCTCACCATTTTTCATCACCAAAAATAAATTAGCGCCAGTTGCCTCGGCTAAAAAGCCGCGGTAATCAAACATTAGCGCATCATTATAACCGGCATTTTCAGCCTCATGCTTACTGATGGTGCAAATCATATATAAACCAGCAGCCTTAGCAGCAACTGGCGCGGTATCTGGAGCCGGCTTTTTATAGCGGGCAAATGTCAATTTTAATCCTGATTTTCTAGCTTCCTCAGAATAATAAGGCGGCCATGGCCAGCAAGCAATTGCGACATTAATTTTATTATGCTGCGCCGAAATTGCCATTTTTTCTGACCCTCGCCAGGCAAAAGCCCGCATATAACCATCAATAATTTGCTGCTTTTGAGCAATTTCCATTTTAAAGCGATCCAATTGCGCAACTGAATATGGAATTTTAAACCCAAGCATCGCAGCTGAATCATGTAGCCTTTGACTATGCTCACGCGATTTAAAAATCCTACCACTATAAATCCTCTCACCCTCAAAAACACAAGATGCGTAATGCAGGCCATGATTTAAAACATGAACCTTAGCCTCCT
This sequence comes from uncultured Rhizobiaceae bacterium, assembly GCA_964622015.1. Lineage (GTDB taxonomy): Bacteria > Pseudomonadota > Alphaproteobacteria > Rickettsiales > UBA1997 > CAZUPN01. Next base: position 18,059 of record CAZUPN010000006.1, read on the forward strand.
TCCAGGCCACCAATTCACCATTATACCAAATATGACCATCTCTTTGATCAAAAGGAATTACATCAATTGTCATTTTTTAAAAACATTATAATTACTAAAATTTGCCAGATAAGGCGGCTTGCTTATACCATTTGGATGGCAAATGGTATTATATCTAAACCGGAATCTTCTTTAGATGCAATAAGCTTTTTTTAAAAATAACAGAGAGGTTTAAAATTTATTTTTGAGCCGAACCTTTTGAGTTTAAAAGATAGGCAGAAATGATAGGATTTCTAATCACAAACTTTAAGAATAAATTCAAAATCTCTTTTATTTCACAGAATTGTGAGTAAGTTTTTTGGGCTTGTTAATTCTTTGCTTCAAATCATCAAAAACATCTTTTACTAAAAAAAATTTCCCAGCTTCAAAATCCTTAAGACTGTTATTAACTTCCAAAATAGTTTCCTCAAATTCTAACTGTTCCTGAATTTTTTGATAAGCAGCAGCACCCATAACAACAATTTCAGCCCTATCATTAACCGTTAGCACAGTGGGTCTGCCAGTTTTTTTAAGATCAGAGATAAACTCATTAGTGTTTTTTTTGAATTCAGTAAGTGAGTGGATATCTTTGCTAATATTAATCATAATGTTTTTTTAAAAGTTTTTAAAAAAGATTTAAGCTGATTTAGGAAAATCTTTCAAAGATTCTTTTGGTAAAGCAAATAAATAGCTTTCTGCGCTTGGCGATGCCATCAAAATGTCAATAATAAAGTATCAGAAAATCGAAGCATTTGGCAAATCATCAAAAGCAACTACAGAAGCATCATTAGCTTGCGGGCAAGCAAAGCAAAAGCTATTATCTTTTAAGCACAGAAATTGCAAAAACCAATAAACCCTCAAAAGACCTACCGGGACTGCCCCAAATCCAATTTCTTAACCTATTTTTGACCTAAAAATCTAATTTTGCAAAAGTTTGTTAAAAATTTGCTGAAAGACGGTTTTGGAGGCGAAAGTTCGGATTAACCATGTAACAAAACAATAATTTTAAAAATACACCGTTTTATTTTCGTTAATATGTAGAAGAACAAATAGCTGTATTTTTAGATAGGCATCGCAGATCAGCGCGGACTACCGAGGCCCTTAACGGCAACATCAATAGCAATGCTACTAGCGGCAGTACCAGTAGCATTGCTATTAGCGGCAGTAAATTGTATTGGCAAAATCTTTTTAGATGGTTCTTTTATTGATGACGGCAGTATGTTTGGTCGTTCTTTCAATTGAGATAAAGCTCTATCTTGATCTTCAGTATTATCTTCTAATAATTTCTGCTGTCCAAGCTCAAGTTTACTATATCGGTTCTTTAACTCGATCAGCTTGCTTTCGCCATCTTCTATAATTATTGCAGGATCTACCAGGCCAGCTTCTACGTCCGATTCTTCTTGAGCTCTCTTGCTAATAAGAGTCGCCATCTCCAACCATCTATCAACATTAGATTCTTCTATTTGGGATCTGCTGTTAATGTCAATCATAGTCTCCTTAACCAAGGCCTCATAAGCCTTTTGATCACCGATTATACCATAAGCATATTTTTTTATTTTCTCGTGCTCTTCCCTGGTTTTAAAGCCTAAATATCGACTACAAATAAATACCGAGACTAAAAGAGTAGCCACAACCGCAAAACCCCTTACCACATCAGGTAAATAACCACCACCAAATATTTGTGGTATTTCCAAAGGATTGCTAACGGTAGAGGCGGCGGCAGCGCCATTGGCAAATAACCCAAGCCATGGTAAAATTTGACTATAACCACCCCTGGCAAGGTCGCGATAAAGTTCCAATGGCTTAAATTCCAACACTTTAGTTTCTGCTTGCACCTCTTGAAGAATTTTTTCTATACCGCCCTTTTTATCGATTAACTCTTTAAATTTCGGGTCTATTCTTTTTGCCTCAAGCTGTTTTACAAGATCTTGCTTGGGATCAAGTTCAAACTTTTTCACAAGATTTTGCTGTAATTTTTTCTTGTTTTCTTGTTCCAATATCTGATCTTCCAAAACTATAGAAATTTTTATCAGATCATCAATTTGTTTTTCGCAAGAGCTGCTAGCCTCGTGAATAACGCTATCGAAGCGCCGTTGCGCAAATAAGGACGACCTTGAAACTAAAGCCACCCGGGCTAAAGCTGCAATAATAAAAGCAACATTTGCCCCCGCTTCTCCGAAATAATGTCTAAATTTAATGAAGGCGGTAAGGCTATAAGCCGCAACTTGAAGTTGAGCAGCAATCTGAAAAAGAGGAAAGGCAGCGGCAAAAAGAGGATGCTCTTTGGTAAATCTTATTAATTTTTCCGGTGCTACTCGCCAATTATTTAAATTAAATATTGAACCACCGAGATCCCTAACATCATAATAAGTCATGGGCGCCACTCCTAAACTTACCGTTGCAAGAAATCTACCAATATATAAAAAGACAGTATCTAATTGCCTATTTGCACAAAATTCAGCTATATTATTACCACCAAAAAATCCCCCAACTGAACTACAGATTCTGTTTCCTGCCAAATCCTGAGTGGCAGAACCAATAGAAGATGCAGCAATTGCTAAAGTACCATAGACCAATAATGGCAGGATGGTTTTATAATTTGGATTGTTATATAACTCCCTTGTTCCATCTGCGGCTCTCAAAAATGCATTTATCATACCTTTAACATATTGGGTATTTGCCGAGTAAGCAGCGACTAAAGCCGATGAGATAAATAATGAATAAAATGGCCTCGTAAGCTCACTAGGAGTTGCAAAACTAAAGAAGCCCGGAATACTTGCAAAGACGCAGCCTGAAGGATATAATTTACTAACCACCTCAATCATCACCTTTTTAAACCCTAAAGGCTGCTCCTGAAATTGTTTAAATAAGCCGCCTATTTGTTCAATATTTTTAACAATCGCAGTATAATTTTGATGAGTTTGCGGTTTACTATAAATCTCTTCCTCTTCAAAAGCGCAGGCTAATTTTAATAAAATTGCATCCAATTTGTTTATGGTTTCCCGATCTCTTTTAGTATTTCCAAGGCTAGGCTTAGAGACTTGATAAGCAACAAGAATTATAGCTAGATTATCAGGACTAATTACCTTATATAATTCCCGTCTTAATTTTGCAGTATCTAGGTAATTACCTAGGTTTCTGGTAATTAATGCTTTGATTGAGCCAAAAAAACTCTTATCTGGCAATTTTGATTCATCAATTATATATGCTATCAGCATCATTAATTTATCAAACTGCTCCTCTGTTGTTTGTGGCAAGTTATCGTCAAGAGCCCGCTCCTCCTCATCAATCTGAGATTTATAGCCATTTTTAGAGCCAATTTTTTTAGCAATTATATCATAAATTTTTTTACTACGGCTAGAACGCCCCATATAAATTAACCAGGGTAAGGCGATGCCCGCAATTGATGCAATATATGATATTGAGCTATATTCAGGAGTTATAGAAATTTCTTGATCCTGGTTTATAATTGGGGTTGTCGATTTTACCGATGATAGACTATTGATTATAGCAAGATCTGCATACTGAGTAAATGGAAGCGGAGACGCAACTTGTTTTACCCCATCTAATTTGGCCAATGAAAAAGAATTATTGTCATTAAAAGGGTAATCACCAAGATTTTGAGTATTATCTTTCATAACCTCGGCACGTATTAAGGGCAGCAAAGCCGAAAATAAAAAAAACAATGTAATATTACTAACTTTACCGATTCTATAATTAACAGCCGGCATAACAAAAGTGGCATTATCAGCTTCTGACTTATCAAAAGCTTGAGAAATTAGGTCAGGAGTTTGTGGAAATATTGATATTGAATCAAGATCAGAACTGGTCTTGATGCCAATTCTTTCATTCTTCTTGGAAACTTTACGACCTTGTCTGGCTTCTTGCCTTAATTGCCTATACTTAAGACGCTGTTCTGATCTGGCTACCCTATGATGATCATGCCCACTATTATTATAACCCCTCATAATTCGCTCCTTAAAAAATTAAAAATGGTGAAATACCGATATCTGCAAGTTATAATTATTAATTAAATTATCAATAACTATAATTTTAGCATAAATAATCAAAAAATAATTAAAAAAAATTTAATTAAATTTAATATATTTGTGATTATTACCATATTTAATAAAAGGTATCCGGTATTTTTTTTAAAAAAGCTTTAAATTTTAATAGACAATTAAAATTCAGCGCATTAAAACTACATCTAGTGGGTTTTTAGACAAAATTACCACTACATATTGATAAATAACTAATTTCAACTGTCATTAAATAACAAATATTATCGATATCAGATCTTATGAATAAAAAATTAAAAATTACCAAGGAAGTGGGTAAAAAATCAGCAAAAAATACCAAGTCAGGCTTGACATCCTCAGTAAATTTAAAATCAAAACCAAAAAAAATTGAGGTTACTATTAATAATAAAAAGGATGAAAAATTAAGTGTGTTTGGCAAGGCGGTTTTAAAGGATCGCTATTTAATGCCGGAGGAATCTTATCAGGATTTATTTGCCAGAGTTGCCGCTTATTACGCTGATGATCAGGATCATGCTAATCGTCTTTATAACTATATTTCCAATTTATGGTTCATGCCGGCAACTCCGATACTCAGCAATGGCGGTACTGAAAGAGGATTACCGATTTCCTGCTTTTTAAATGAGGCCTCGGATTCACTTGAAGGAATCGTTGATTTATGGAATGAAAATGTCTGGCTGGCCTCAAAAGGCGGGGGGATTGGCAGCTATTGGGGAAATTTGCGCTCAATTGGCGAAATCGTTCGCGGTAATGGCAAAACTTCAGGCATCGTTCCTTTTATTAAAGTGATGGACTCACAAACTTTGGCGATCTCTCAAGGTAGCCTAAGAAGAGGCAGCGCCGCAGTTTATTTGCCAATTGATCATCCTGAAATTGAAGAATTTATTGATATTAGAAGACCGGTTGGTGGCGATCCTAATCGTCGCTCATTAAATTTACATCATGGCATTGCGGTAACTGATGCCTTTATGAAAGCGGTCGAAAAAGACGGAGATTTTGAATTAAAAAGCCCTCATAGCGGCAAAGCAGTTGAAACTGTCAAAGCCAGAGCCTTATGGATTAAGCTTTTAACTACCAGAATTGAAACTGGCGAGCCTTATATTTTATTTATTGACGCCGTAAATAGAGCGATTCCAAAACATCATAAAAAATTAGATCTTAAAGTTAAAACTTCAAATTTATGCAGTGAAATCACCCTGCCAACCGGACTTGATCATCTACAAAAAGAACGTACTGCAGTTTGCTGCCTATCGTCTTTAAATCTTGAATATTACGAAGAATGGAAAGATAACCCTCAAATCATTGAAGATGTAATGCGCTTTTTAGATAATGTCTTGCAAGATTTTATCGATAAAGCCCCGGATTCAATGAAAAAGGCTAAATATTCAGCTTCCAGAGAAAGAAGTGTTGGACTCGGAGTTATGGGCTTTCACTCATTTTTACAAAGCAAAAATGTTGCCATTGAGTCAGCAATGGCCAAAGTTTGGAATAAAAAGATATTTCAAAAAATTAAATTACAAGCCGATCAGGCTTCCAAAACCTTAGCTCACGAAAGAGGCGCCTGCCCAGATGCTAAGGATGCTGGCTATATCGAAAGATTTTCAAATAAATTAGCTATCGCTCCAACCGCTTCAATCTCAATCATTGCCGGCAATTCCTCGCCAGGAATTGAGCCTTTTGCCGCCAATAGCTTTACTCAAAAAACCCTTACTGGATCATTTAATGTCCGCAATAAAAATCTGGTAAAATTACTGGAATCAAAAGGCAGAAATACTGAAGATATCTGGTCATCAATCACAACTAATGAAGGTTCAGTACAACATTTAGATTTTCTTGATGAACATGAAAAATTCGTCTTTAAAACTGCTCAAGAAATTGATCAAAGATGGATCATCGATCTTTCAGCCGAAAGAGGCGAATATATCTGCCAAGCCCAAAGCCTTAATATCTTTATGCCCGGCAATGTCTCCAAAAGATCTCTCCACGACATTCATTTTCGCGCCTGGCAAAAAGGCCTAAAAAGCCTCTATTATTGCCGCTCAACCTCAATTCAAAGAGCCGATAAAGTATCTCACAAATCCGACATGGATGAAATGTTCAAAAAACCGGATCTGGAAATTTTGTCAGATAAAAAAGATGAAACTGAGGATAAAGACAAATATGAAGAATGTCTATCTTGCCAATAATTAAAAAGGTAGCAGCTACCTTTTTGATGCTAACGGGGATTTTGCTGATCAAAAGGTACCAGGAATCTTTTTTGTTCAAGCTTGTTAAATAAAACATATTTTACCAATTCAATTATAATCATAGATAAAATTGGCAGGCTGCAGGCCAGAGATAGATCTTTTAGTGATAATCTGGCGAAGTGGAATAAATTGCTTAGGAAGGGTATGTAAATTACTGCCATTAGGGCGGCCAATACTCCTAAAATTAATAACAGTAAGGCATGATTTTGGTTTTTTAATAATTGAATTAAAGGGTTGGTTTGCCATAGATTGCTGATAATTAGCATTATGCTTGCAAAAGTGATGGCGGCAAAACTCATAGTGCGGACATAATTTTCGTCGCTTGAAAATTGTAGGGAAAAGAAAAAGATTAGGCAGGTTGCAGCTAGCATCATCAAGCCTTGAAAGGCACTGAAAATAAAATCTTTTTTGCTAAAAAGCGAATCCCGTAAATGGCGGGGTGGTCGGCTCATGATATCTTTTTCTTCTTTTTGTGACTCAAAAACCAGCGAGCAAGCAGGGTCGATGATTAATTCTAAAAAGGCAATATGGGCAGGTAGCAAAATAATTGGTAGGTTGAAAATGACTGGAATTAAAGACATTGCAGCAATTGGAATATGGGCTGCAAAAATAAAAATGAAGGATTTTTTTAAATTGTCATAGATTCTTCTGCCTAATCTTATCGCTTTGATTATTGATGAAAAATCATCATCTAACAGCACTAAATCAGAAGCTTCGCGCGCAACATCGGTTCCTTTTTTACCCATGGCAATGCCGATATTTGCCGCTTTGATTGCCGGCGCATCATTGACACCGTCACCGGCAATAGCAACAATTTTATTATCAGCTTTAAAGGCATTGACTAAAAATAATTTTTGCTTGGGGGCAATACGGGCAAAAATATTAACTGATTTTAGTTTTTCTGATAATTGATCAGCAGCTAGATTTTCTAGCTCTGCACCGGTTATAAATTGCTCAGGATTATTGAGGCCAATTTTTTTAGCAATATTACAGGCAGTACCGCCATAATCACCAGTAATCATCACCATTCTGATACCAGCATCATAACATTTTTTAACTGAAGTTTTAATATTATCTCTAAGTGGATCACTAAAACCAACTAAACCGACAAATTCAAAATGAAAATCATGCTGCTCTTTTGGCAAATTAGTTTCAGAAAATAAAGCTTTGGCAACTCCCAAAATTCTTAAACCTAAATCTGACATTTTAGTAATTTTAGCCATTAATTCCGTGATTTGCTCCTGATTAAAATGACAAAGATCAGCAATTGCTTCTGGCGCACCTTTAGCAGCTACCACATAATGCTGATGGTCAGGAGAGCGCCAAACATGAGACAAGGCTAACAGCTCTTTAGATAACGGATATTCGCGCACTAATTGCCAATCATGATGAATATGTTCGGTTGCAAATAATAAAAATTCGCCCCGATCTTTAATTTCTTTTTCAATTGGATCAAAGGGATCGGTCTGACTGGCAAGCATACCATATTCAAGCAGCAAATGATAATCTTCTGGCAATTCCTGACCTTTATGTTTTTCTAAATCATAATATTCATCAACCATCAAACCTTCTAATTTCATTTGATTCATGGTTAGGGTGCCGGTTTTATCAACGCATAATACATCAATTGCTCCAAGCGCCTCAATTGCTGAAGCTTTTCTGGTTAAGACATTGCGTTTAGAAATGCGCCAGGCCCCAAGCGCTAAAAACACTACCAATACCATCGAAAATTCTTCCGGTAGCATCGCCATACCAAGAGTTAGACCCGATAAAAAGCCCTGTGACCAACTGCCTTTACTTAAGCCATAAATTAAAACTACCGCTACACATAAAATGACGCCAGCAATTGCAAATTTAAAAATTATTTTTGCAGTTTCTTTTTCTAATAAACTATTTTGGGGGGTAATTTCGGTTAGTGACTTACCAATTTTACCAATTTCAGTATCAAGCCCGGTAAAAATTGCCTTTACAATCGCATTACCGCTAGTTACTAAAGAACCAGAAAAAACCAGATATTGACTTGCCGATGGAAGATTTTGAGATTTGATTTGAGATTGTAAAGCTTGGATTTTGGCATCATCAGCAGCATTTATTTGCTCCTGACTCAAAGGCTGATCATAAGCAAATTTTTGTACCGGCATCGATTCTCCGGTTAAAAGCGACTGATCAACCATTAAATTATTAACCAAAATCACCAATGAATCAGCTGGAATCCGATCCCCTTCCCGCAAAATCATAATATCGCCAACCACAACTTGCCTACCGGCAATACGCTTTTGAACACCGTCCCTGATTACCAGAGCTCTTGGACTTGAGAGATTTTTTAAAGCTAGCAAAGAGCGCTCAGTTCTTCTTTCCTGATAAAAAGTAATGGCAATTACGACGATAATAAAGGTGAGTAACATCAAAGCATCTTGCATCTCACCAAGTAACAAATAAATGGTACCGCAAGCCAAAATCATCAATAACATCGGCTCTTTTAATACCGCAATTAGCAGCCAAAAAATATTTCTTGGTTTTTGATTTGGCAGCTCATTATAGCCATTCTTCTTAATGATTTCTTGCGCCTGTTGCTGGCTAATACCAATAATTTGTTGCTGCATTACTTAGATGTTGGATGATTGAGAAAAATATTATTACTTTTTTTGTCAGCAATAACAGGAAGAGGTCTATTGACCATTACCGTCTGGTTAACTTTTCAACCAACACTGATTAACCCTTATATATCAAGAGCTTAAAGGCCATTACAAAATTTTTCGATATAAATTACCCTCAATTATTATCCTCAAGGGAGCCAAGGATCGATTTCGCAACATCATAGCTGTCAATATTGATAGATCCCCGCCTGCCTCGGGGATGGCAATTGAGGTAGTTGAGTTTTTAACCAGACGATAGCAGTCTATTGAGCCCTTCCCGCAACTTCATCTTTTTGCAATCTGGTCAGTAAAAGCCAGTAAATTAATGATGGAAATGCTCTTCGGTATTATGAAACCCAGGAAGTCCTGAGGGTTTCCTCTGACCAATTTCAGTATTGTAACTTAAATTACTTGGAACTAAACCGCCAGCAAGCTCATGGCCTTGCCCTACCCCTGATATTGGAGCAAAACAGCCATCAAATGCACCAAGAAGATTGTGATCCCAAAGATTCTCATTTGGTTTATTAAGAATCCCAAGATGAATCGCTTCACCACCATGACCAAGATCAATAGAGCCGTGAAATTTAAGATGATTATCAATTGCATCAGGATGGATACCAAAATGACCGCCGGTAGGTGGATGACCACCTTCTGCAGAGCTTGGATGACTTACCGCCTGATTTTCTTTATTAGCATCAGCAGAAATACGCATTAATTCTGCGATATTAGGGCCTTGCTGTATTTGTACCGGCGTTGATTTTGACATATAACAAAATTTTATTCGTTAACATTATCAGTTGCAGCAATTGCCGCTAAATTTAAAATATCGCCAATTGATGATCGGTTGGTTAAAATTTGTACTGATTTATCAAAACCATCTAAAATCGGGCCAATTACCAAACAATTACCAAGCTCTTCAAGTAATTTAGTGGCAATACTTGCTGAATGCAATCCCGGGCAAATTAAAATATTAGCCGGTCCACTTAAGCGACAAAATGGGTAGCGCGACATTTTTTCTGGGTTAAGCGCTACATCGGCGGTCATTTCGCCTTCATATTCAAACTTAACTTTCATGATATCGAGCAATTCTACCGCTCTTTTAACTCTTTCTGATTCAGCTTTTAAAGCACTACCGAAATTAGAAAATGATAAAAAGGCAACTCTAGGCTCATAGCCCATATTTTTTACCTTATTTGCAGCTTGAATGGCAATATTAACCAAATGTTCAGAAGAAGATATCTCAGAGCAGGCGGTATCAGCAATAAAAATTGTTCTGCTTTTGGAAATAACCATCGAAATTCCAAGAATAATTTTGTTTTTGCGATTTTTAACTACCTGCCAAATATCAGTTAGAGATTTGCGATATCCTCTGGTTAGACCAGTAATTAAAGCATCGCCATCACCACAAGCAAGCATTGAGGCCGCAAAAGTATTGCGATCAGTTTTAACCATTCTTAAACAATCAGAATATAAAGCTCCTTTTCTTTGCAATTTTTTATATAAATATTCGCTATATTTATCATTGCGCTCAGAAATTGAAGAATTATAGATTTTGATGCCATCTCTTGAAATATTAGCCTCGGCCATATTTTCAAGCACTCGCTTTTCTTTACCAATTAAAATCGGAGTACCGTAACCATTATCACGCCACATTGCCGCAACTCTGATAATTTCTGGCTGCTCACCTTCGGCAAAAATAATATTTTTTGGCGATCTTTTTAATTTATCAAAAATTAAACTCAGGCTATTAACGGTTGGATCGCGCCTTGCCTGTAATTCCATTTTATATTTTTCCCAATCTTTAATTGGTTTTCTGGCAACTCCGGTTGCAACTGCTGCTTTAGCAACCGCCAAAGATACGGTACTGATTAACCTTAAATCAAAAGGAGTTGGAATAATATATTTAGGGCCAAATTTCATATCCCGGCCACCATAAGCCTTGATTACATCGGCTGGCACATGCTCGCGAGCAAGACTGGCTATTGCTTTAGCGGCAGCGATTTTCATTTCCTCATTGATGGTTGAAGCTCTAACATCTAAAGCACCACGGAAAATATAGGGAAAACCCATCACATTATTAACCTGATTTTCATAATCACTTCTGCCAGTTGCAACAATAGCATCTGATCTTACCTGGTAAACTTCTTGCGGCGTAATTTCAGGATCAGGATTAGCCATGGCAAAAATTACCGGACTTTTAGCCATTGACTTTACCATTTCCTTGGTTAGCGCCCCTTTAACTGACAGACCTAAAAATACATCAGCCCCCTTCATCGCATCAGCTAAACTTCTAGCCTTACTATCTACTGCGTGAGCACTTTTCCACTGATTCATGCCATCGGTTCTGCCCTTATAAATTACGCCCTTAGTATCACAAAGAATAGCGTTATTATGAGGTAGCCCCATTGCTTTTAAAAGCTCCAAGCAAGCAATACCAGCGGCACCAGCACCATTAACCACTACCTTAATTTTATCAAATTTTTTACCACTTAATTCTAAAGCATTAATAATCCCAGCCGCAGAAATAATTGCAGTACCATGCTGATCATCATGAAATACTGGAATATCCATAATTTCACGCAATTTGCTTTCAATGATAAAACATTCCGGCGCTTTAATATCTTCAAGATTAATCCCGCCCCAACTTGGGCCTAAATATTTTACTGCATTGATAAATTCATCAGCATTTTCAGTTGCCACCTCAACATCAACTGAATCAATATCGGCAAATCTTTTAAATAAAACCGATTTTCCCTCCATTACCGGCTTACTAGCAAGCGCCCCAAGATTTCCAAGCCCAAGCACTGCGGTACCGTTAGAAATCACCGCTACATAATTGCCTTTAGCAGTATAATCATAAGCCTTATCAGGATCTTTGGCAATTTCTAAACAAGGAATTGCAACTCCGGGAGAATAAGCTAAAGCTAAATCTCTTTGAGTATTAAGTGGCTTAGTTGGCTGCATTGAAACCTTACCTGGGCTACCTTGAGAATGAAAAAGCAAAGCCTCCATATCTCTAGTTTTTTGCTTTACGGCTTTGCTATCGGCCTTAGGGCTGTTATTAGTGGGCTTTTTAGAATTAGAAGAGGATTTTTGTTTTGCCATAAATTGATCTTGATTGTTCATTGCTGAAAAAAATTAAATAGTAAATAAAACCAAGTACAAACTTGTCGTCCCGCTTTATACTTGTCATCTCCCAAGAAAGGTGGACTTTGAATTTTTTACTAGACCGCTCCAAGTAAAATAATGCAGAAATTTTTTAAATTCAATTGATTTAACTGAAATTAATGGGCTCTAATCTCATTAATTTCACACCGTGATAATTGCCGCTCTATCTCTGCCTTAACATAATTAGGCAAACCCTGCTTTACTAGATCGTATTTTTAGCCGTAATTAGCATCATGAAGACTAAATTCTTGACAATCTTTGCCAATAAAGACAGCTTTTTTATCACAGCGATTTTAGGTCATTTTGATTAATTTTAGAGCCATTTTTAGCAAAAAATCTTTCAAATTCTGGAGATAAAATATCTAATATTTTTAAACCTTTATTTGAAGTTCCAGGTAAGTTTTCCAGCGACATTGCAAGTCTGTTAATTTGCTATATGCAGTATTTTATATCGATTTTGGTATAATTTTATAATATCAAGCGCAGTACTAACCGCATTTAACATTGCCATTTCAAAAGCCTCATAACCTCTCTGATGTGGCTTCTTGCAGCCTCTAGCATCTCTTATTAATACCGCAATTTCACCCTCGGATTTGACTTCGTGAATTATTATGCCAGTTCTTATTTCAAGTATTCTACTAAGATTTTTGACACCATCTTCCAATTCTATTGATAAAAACTCACTTACCAATTTTTGCCGGGCATCAAAAATTGATTTTTTTGCTCCTCATCACCAATGCCCTGCGGCCCTGGATAATAATTTGAATATTTCTACGCCTCATCTAAAACACACTTTCTGGATTTTTCAAAAGCCACTCTTAAATTTTGAGGATTTTCTGCAATTATTTCTCTCATAATTGTTAAATTTTTATATTATTTTTCTGGATTGCGGCGCCGCAATCCAGAAAATTATAAATTTATACTAATTATTTTAAACCTTATCCTTAACTGACTTAGCAATGGTTAAAGTAATTACTTCTAAAGCGCGATTTTTTTTCAATTCAAAGGCACATTTTTGCAAGGTAGTGCCGGTAGTGACAATATCGTCAATTAGTAGAATCTTTTTAGCTTTAATTACGTCTGAATATTTTTGCTTAAGCAAAAAAGCCCTGGATAAATTTTGTTTGCGATCTTTTCTACTTAAATGTACTTGCGATTTAGTATCTTTAATTTTAATCAGCAAATCAGGAATAAATTTCTTTATTAATTTTTGATAATTGGCCTTGGTTAAATCCTTCTTAGCATGCTTTATCAGCCATTTGGCAAGCAATATGCTTTGATTAAATTTTCTTTGCCTAAGCCTATTTTTATGTAAGGGCGTTATGGTAATAATATCAATTTTGTCCAGATGATCTTTAGCTTTTTGATAAAGCAAAAATCCAAGATTTTTTGCCAGATAGCTTTGATCATGATATTTAAAATTAGCGATGATTTTTTTTAATGGCTGGTTATAATAAAAAATCGTCAGCGTTTGGCTAAAAGCCGGCTTTTTTATGATGCAAGGAGTGCAAATAAGATTTTGCCTGTCACTTTCGTCAGCTTTTGGCAGCGGATTAGAGCAGATTTTGCATTTTGGATCTAGGATATATTCTAACTTCAAAGCATCGTCTTTACACAGCAAATCCTGGCTTGAAATAATTTTATTGCATAAAATACAATTATTAGGAAAAATAATTTCGGTGACTTTATTAATAAATTCTGCAATAATTTTCATTCATGGAAAAAGAGTTATTCGATTTTGGGCTTTTTGTTCACAATCAGAAGCGTCATTTAAAAAAATTTCCGCAATATAATTTTTTATATCACCAAACGGCAGATTTAATAATTGAAAGCCTGTTATTTCACAATCGAGATTTTGATCAAATGCTTGAAATAAACAGCCGTGACGGCTATTTGAGCAATGAGATTTTAAAACTAAAGAAGGTTAAAAAACTAGTTAAAACTAATTTTACTGCTGATTTTTTTGATCTTGATCAAAATCAGGATCAAGAAATTGCAAGAATGGTGATTGATGATCGCCTTTTAGAATTTGAAACTCAAAAATTTGACGTAATTGTCAGTAATCTTGATTTTCACTATCTAAATGATATTTTGTCGTTTTTAATTGCGGCTAAAGGATTGTTAAAAAAAGATGGTATTTTTATCGCCAGTTTTTTTGGACAGGATAATTTACTAAATTTAAAGAGAGTTTTTTTGCAGGTAGAAAATGAAATCTATGGCAGTATCTCGCCACGTTTTGCACCAACGATTGATGTCAAAACTGCAGCGCATTTGCTACAAAAAACTGGCTTTGTAAATCCAATTTCGGATATTGAAAAAATTAATATTAGCTATAAAAATCCGCTTGATTTACTAAATGATATTAAGTTTATGGGGCAAGCAAATATAATGAAAGACCGTAGCAAAAAATTTATCTCTAAGCGATTTTTGCAAGAAATTATCAAGAGATATCAGCAAGAATTTCAAGATAAAGAAACCAACGAAATTAACGCCGATTTTGAGATCATAACCATCATCGGACAAAATATTTAAATTACGAATGTTAGCAAAAACTAAAAAACTTTATATCAAGACTTATGGCTGTCAGATGAATGTTTATGATTCTGACCGCATGCAGGATCTAATGCTAATTTCTGGTTATGAAAATAGTCCGGTTATTGACGATGCCGATATGGTAATTATCAATACCTGCCATATTAGAGAAAAAGCTTCCGAAAAATTATTTTCAGATTTAGGCAGAATTCGGCCCCATAAGGAAAAGAAAAAACAGCAAAATGAGCAAATGATCGTTGCAGTTGCCGGATGCGTTGCTCAAGCCGAGGGAGAAGAAATTTTTAAAAGATCAAATGTGGTTGATATTATTGTTGGCCCTGAGAGTTACCAAACTTTACCGGATTTGGTGGCAAATATTTTAAGAGGCCAAAAAAAACAAATTAATCTTGAATTTACTCCTGATAATAAATTTGATATTTTACCGCAGAGCAAGGCTGGCAATCAAGCAAGCAGCTTTGTAACTATTCAGGAAGGCTGCGATAAATTTTGCACCTTTTGCGTTGTGCCTTATACTCGCGGCGCTGAATATTGCCGCCCTACCGCTCAAATTTATGATGATGCTTTAAAATTAGCCGATAGAGGCGTAAAAGAAATTTATCTACTTGGCCAAAATGTCAATGCTTATAAAGGCTTTGATCATGATAGTAGCAGCGAATTTAATCTTGCTAAATTAATTGAAAAAATTGCCAAAATTGATTCAATTGAAAGAATCCGCTATACTACTTCTCACCCAAGAGACATGAATGATGATTTAATCAATGCTCATCGTGATATTGAGAAATTAATGCCTTTTTTGCATCTTCCAATTCAATCTGGCTCTAATGCGATTTTAAAAGCAATGAATCGTAAACATAGCCGCCAGGATTATTTTAAAATTATCGAAAAGTTAAGAAAGGCCAGGCCGGATATTGGGCTATCTTCAGATTTTATCGTTGGCTTTCCAAGTGAGAGCGATCAGGATTTCTTAGATACTATTAATTTAGTCAAAGAAATCGGCTTTAGCCAATGCTATTCTTTCAAATATTCAATGCGCCCCGGAACCCCGGCGGCAGAAGCTAAAAATCAGGTTGCAGAAGCAGTAAAAGAAGTCAGATTAAAAGAATTACAAACTTTACTTAGCAAGCAACAGCATGAATTTAATCGCCAGTTTGAATCAAAAATAATGCCAGTACTTTTTGAAAAAACCCTCAAAAGTTCAAAAAATAAAAGCGGTAAAATTTCTGCGCAATTATGGGGTAAAAGCCCTTATTTACAGTCAGTAATCATTGATATTGATGATTTGGGCCAAAACACCACCGAAAAATTACTAGGTAAAATTGCTGAAGTAAAAATATTAAAAGCACGACCAAGTAGTTTGGTTGGGAAGATTGCTTAGAAGCTAATCATTTTTTTCTGAATTGCCGCATCGCTTTGCTCTTCGCAATGACCGACTCTAGATATCGTTATTGCAAAGAGCAAAGCGATGCGGCAATTCAGAGAATCAAAAAACAAACAATAAATTTAAATAAAAAAATAAATGCAAAATTTACAAAAAATTTCACGTTGCTTAATCTCGGTTTCGGATAAATCGCAAATTATCGAATTGGCAAAATTTTTAGCTGATCGCAAGATTGAGATTATTTCTACTGGCGGTACCGCTAAATTACTGACTCAAAACCAGATTGCAAATATTGATATTTCTGAATTTAGCGGCTTTGAAGAAATTATGGATGGTCGGGTAAAAACCCTTCATCCTAAGGTTCATGGCGCTTTGCTTGGAGTTTTGGATAATGAAAATCATCAAACGCAGGCAAAAAAAAATAACATCCTGCCAATTGATTTATTGATCGTTAATTTATATCCCTTTGTTGAAACCGTTAATAAAACTGATGACGTAGAAGAAATCATCGAAAATATTGATATTGGTGGCCCGGCAATGTTAAGATCAGCTGCTAAAAATTTTGCTTATAAAGCTATTGTCAGCGACGTTAATGATTATCAAAAGCTAATTGCTGAAATTAAAAAAAATGATCAATTAAATTTAGGAAGCACTACCAGTCTTGAATTTAGAAAAGAAATGGCAGCTAAAACTTTTAAAATTATTGCCAATTATGATGTTGCGATCAGTAATTGGTTTTTTAATCCTAAGCAAGAATCAAATTTATTTCCGCAAAATCTTTATTTAGAGGCCAGTTTAAAGCAACATTTACGCTATGGTGAAAATTCACATCAAAAAGCAGCCTTCTATCAATTAAAAAATCAAGATTATGGCATTGGCTCAGCTAAGCAAATACAAGGTAAAGAATTGAGTTACAATAATTTAAATGATGCTGACGCTGCCTATAATTTGGCAATAGAATTTTCAAAACCCGCAGCAGTAATTATAAAACACGCCAACCCTTGCGCAGCAGCAATTGCTGACAATCATTTAGAGGCCTATAAAAAGGCCTTTTTATCTGACTTTAAAAGCGCTTTTGGAGGAATCGTGGCAATTAACGGCACCATCAATCAAGAATTGGCCTTAGAAATTTCTAAAACATTTTATGAAGTAATAATTGCCAAGAAAATAGAAGAAGAGGCAATTAAGATTCTATCTCATAAAAAAAATCTTCGAGTTTTAATCGCCGATTTTTCTAAACATCAGGATCAGCAAATAAAATCAATATCTGGGGGGATCTTAATTCAAGAATTAGATCAAAAAATTATCACTAAAAATGACATCATCCAAGCTGGCGCTATCAAAATTAATGATGATGAAATCGAGCAGTTAATTTTTGCCATGCAAGTCTGTAAATATGTAAAATCCAATGCCATTGTCATTGCTAATAATTTCCAGACTGCAGCAATTGGCGCCGGTCAAACCAGTAGGGTTGCTTCAACTTTAATTGCCTGTAATAAAGCCAAAGATTACTTAAAAAACCAGCCAGCTGATAAAAATGATTTATATCTGGCAAGCGATGCTTTCTTTCCTTTCGATGACAGTATAAAAATCGCCCATGATTACCAAATAAAAGCAATCATCGCCCCAAATGGCTCAATTAAAGATGAGGAAATAATCGCCGCCGCAAATAAAAATAAAATTGCACTTTATTTTGTAAATAGTAGACATTTTAGGCATTAAGCACCTTCCTCCCTCTCCTTTTGTCGGTAGAGGGTCGGGGTGAGGGGTATATAAACATTAAATTGGTTAAAAATAGCAATTACGAATTGGGCTCCGCCCCTCACTCTAACCCTCTCCCAAGAAGGGGGGAGGAGATACAGCAATTTAAAAATTATAAATATGACCATTTTCCCAATAGAACTTCCATATTTTGACCCGGTAATGATAAAAATTGCCGGATATGGCATTAGATGGTATTCGCTGGCCTATATTATCGGTATTATCTTTGGCAATTTTATCATCAAAAAAGCCAATCAAAAACAGCAATTTTTATCGCCAACGGCCTATGATGAATGGATGATCTGGGCAATATTGTCAATTTTAATTGGCGGACGTTTAGGTTATGTTTTATTTTATGGCTCTGATTATTTTGAGCATCCGCTAGAGATTTTTATGACTTGGCATGGCGGCATGTCATTTCATGGTGGACTTTTTGGCGCAATTTTTGGCATGTGGTTATTTTGCAAAAAATATCAGCTAGAATTCCTAAAATTAACCGATGTTTTGGTAATTGCTGCACCAATTGGCCTATTTTTAGGCCGCATTGCTAATTTTGTTAATATGGAATTATATGGCCGGATCACTGGCTCCAATTATGGCTTCATTTTTCCAAATGTCGATCAGCTACCAAGACATCCAAGTCAAATTTATGAAGCATTTTTTGAGGGAATAATAATCTTTATCATTCTTTTTTACCTAAGCAAATACAGCAAATCAGCTAAGAAAACCGGCTTCTTAAGTGCAATTTTCTTAATTTTATATGGCAGCTTTCGCATAATATTAGAAAATTTCCGCCAACCAGACGAGCAAATCGGATTTTTGCTAAATTATTTCCATTAATTATTTTTGGTTTGTTATTACTAAAAAAATCAGTTAGAGATAACTAGATTTTTTCTGCAATTACCCCAAAAAAAGGTACCTGGCGCTTTTTTTCAAAAAAGAGCGATAATAATAGTATTTTATTGTCTTGACAAAATTACAAAAACTAAAATGAAAATTGTTATTAAAGTTGGTACCCAAAGTATATTATCAGATGATGGAACGCCGCTTGAATTAGTGCTTACTAATCTTGTTGCCCAGATTGTTGCTTTGCAAAAAGCCGGCAATCAAATAATATTAGTCAGTTCCGGAGCGGTTGGTTGCGGTCGCAATTTGGCGCGTCAGATTTTGGGGCGGCAATATGGTAATTTAATTGGCGAAAAGCAAGTATTAGCATCACTTGGTCAGCATGAGTTAATGCATATTTATGCCCGTATTTTTAAGCAACACAACATAATAGTGTCACAACTCCTACTCACCAAGCAGGATTTTCACACCAGAAAACATTATTTAAATATTGCAAGATTGCTCACTGAAATACTGAAACAAAATAATATTATCCCAATCATTAATGAAAATGACTCAGTGGCAATTGAAGAGCTGATGTTTACTGATAATGACGAGCTAGCCGGCTTGATCGCCGCACAAATCGGTGCTGATAAATTGATAATTTTAAGCAATGTTGCAGGAGTTTATGATGGCGATCCCGATGATAAAAATTCCAAGCTAATATCAATAATTGATCCAAAAAATGGCTGGCCAAAAATTTCCAGCGCTAAAAGTGCAAATGGCAGAGGTGGCATGATCAGCAAAATCAGCACTGCCCGTAAAATGTCAGGCCTTGGCATTACTACTCATATTGCCGGCATTAATTGCCACCAAATATTAACCAGATTAGCTAGTGGCGATATGATTGGCACCAAAATTCTACCTGCCAAAAAGAAATCTAATATTAAAAGATGGATTGCCTATAATACCAAGCAAAATAGCGGCTCTATAATGGTTAATGATTGTTTATATCAAATTTTAAAAGAAAATAAGCGGGTTACCAGTATTTTGCCAGTTGGTATTGAGCAATGTTTTGGTGCTTTTCAAAAAGGCGATATGGTTGATATTATCGGGCCCGATCATAGCCAAATCGCGATTGGAATCGCTAAATATGATTTAGCTAAATTAAAAGAATTATGCGGTCAAAAAAATAAACCCGCTTTTATTCATTACGACAATTTACATATTTTTTAAAAAAACAAAATAGTATGAATATTATCGATCAAATAAAAAAAACTAAGCAAGCAAGTCATGATATCGCCCTTTTAAATGACAAAAAACGCAATCAAATCTTGCAATCAATTGCAGATAAATTGCGTAATTCTTATGAGATTATTTTAGCTGCCAATAATGAGGATTTGCTACAGATAGCTAAAGAAGATCCCGCCTATGACCGGCTGCTGCTAAATAAAGCTAGAATTGACTCAATGGCTAATGATATTGAATCAGTAATTAAACTAGACTCAGTAATTGGCAAAAAGAGCGATCAAAAAATTATGGCAAATGGCCTAATCATAGAAAAAATTACGGTACCGCTTGGATTAGTAGCAGTAATATATGAATCAAGACCTAATGTCACCATCGATATTTTTACCCTTTGTTTTAAAAGCGGCAATGGCTGCATCTTAAAAGGCGGCAAGGAAGCCTATCACAGTAATCAGATTTTAACCAAAATAATTCATCATTCATTAATTGAATATAAAATAGATACCAACATCTTATCACTGCTAAATTCTAGCCGCGAAGATACAATGATATTGCTAAATGCAACCGGATTAATTGATGTTTGCATCCCAAGAGGCAGTCAGCAATTAATTGATTTTGTGCGAAAAAATGCCAAAATTCCGGTTATTGAAACCGGAGCCGGCATTGTTCATACTTACTTTGATTTAAGTGGCGATCTTAATAAAGGACGTGCAATCATTACCAATGCTAAAACCAGAAGAGTCAGCGTCTGCAACGCTTTGGACTGCCTGATCATCCACAAGCAACGCCTTAAAGATTTATTTACATTAATTGAGCCATTAATTGTACATCAGGTAGAAATTTTTGCTGATCAAAATAGCTACGATGCGCTGATTTCATCATACCCCAAATCACTTTTACATCACGTGGATATTAAGGATTTTGGTTGTGAATTTTTATCCTATAAATTGGCAATTAAGACCGTTTTAGACGTAAAAGAAGCGGCAAAACACATCATGAATCATAGTTCGGGCCATAGTGAAGCAATAATTACTAAGGATCAAGAAACTATTGATTATTTTTTATCCCAAATTGATGCTGCCGCTGTTTATGTTAACGCTTCAACTGCATTTACTGACGGCTCTCAATTTGGCCTTGGAGCCGAAATCGGCATCAGTACTCAAAAATTACATGCTCGCGGCCCAATGGGATTAGAAGCGCTAACCAGTTATAAATGGATTATATATGGTGATGGACATGTTAGAGCTTGATAAAAAATAAAATAGACCGGCCATTTTCGAGGGGCCGTAAGTGACGCGGCAAAATATCTGGGTACTTTTTATCTATTTTTGTTACGCTCAGATGCCTGCTTTATCGCAGCTTTAGAAACTGTCGGATTTGGTATTTTTTTTGTTACTTCATTATTATTGGCAATAACTTTAACTAACCCCAATATTGCATCACCACCCTCTTTTGAAAATACTACAGCAGAGACAATTGATGGAACTGCCCTGGGTAGCATACCTTTTGAGGCTGTCTTAGAGAATTCTAGTGGATTTTTAACAGAGTCAATAACGGTTTTTTTTAAAGCTCTTAACCCTATCTGTAAGGAATTATCAGCGCTTAAATCTTTAGCGGCATTCCTTACTGCCCTGTTTCCAATTGTATCGGGTATAGCAGAAAGTAGTCCCGCGCAGAATCCGGCAAAAGCTCTATGACCTATCTTTATATCATCTTTGTTGCCAATAACAGTATAAGCTCCATACCAACCACAAAAATTACGAAAAAAATTTGGAATTATTATTGCCGCATAACCACTTTTAAATGCTTTGCTATAAAAACTAGATATATCAACTTTGGCAGCCTTAAAAACACCCCTTAATGCCTTAACTTCTAGCGCACTACCAACGATACTCTCCCAAAGACTACTAAAGATCATTGCCTGATACCGGTTATTTGGGTAGCGTTCTTTGGTAATTCTACCAATTTCACTAGCTGGCGTCATTGAAACAAAATTATTAGCAAAGCGAGGAAGGTAACCACTGGTTAGGGCTTTAATCGGGTCACCATTTTGCGTTACATATTTAAGAACTCCAACATTTAGATCCATTGCCGACTTTATATTGGAGCCAATTTGTCGACAAAAAGCGCTACTACCAACCTGTATCAGTGAAGTTATTAACTCTGGCAAAAAAATAGAATTTACATTCTTGTCCGTGATTGAAATATTTTCCTTTGGCATTTTTAATGAAATTAATTAGTTTTTCTTACTTTGGAAGTCGCCCCAGGTCCAGTGATTCATAGCTTTCAACATCCTGCATCCAATCTTTTTTAACTTTAATAAATAAATAGAGATGGACATTATTGCCAACCATTTGAGCTAAATCATGGCGAGCCAGTGAGCCAATTTCTTTGATTAAATTACCATTTTTACCAAGAATAATTTTTTTCTGACTTTCTTTTAAAATAAAAATTGTCTGATGAATTTTTACTTCACCATTATCTAAAACCTCGTAAGAATCGGTTTTTACAGTTAAAGAATAAGGCAATTCCTGATTTAATTTTAAAAATAATTTCTCCCTGGTAACCTCTGAGGCACTAAATCTCATTGGAGCGTCGGTGACATGGGTATCATCATAAATCCAGCCTTGAAGCTTGGCTTTGTTACATAAAAATTTTTTTAAATCATTAACTCCCTCTTTATTTTGGGCTGAAACCATTAAAATATCTTTGAGATCAATATCAGCTAAAGCCTTGATAATTACCAGTAAATTGGCTTTTTTGATCAGATCAATTTTATTTAAAACGATAATGATTTCAATATTTTCCTGTTTTAATTGATTGATAATTCTTAAATTTTCTGGATTTAAACCAATAGTGGAATCAATTAAAAAACAGATCAAATCTGCATCTCTAATTCCTTGCCAGGCTGATTTTACAATAATTCTCTCAAGAATTTTATCTGATCTTGGCAAAAAAACCCCGGGAGTATCAAGAATGATTAATTGGGTTTGCTCCTCATTTACAATTGCTTTGATAGTATTTCTGGTAGTTTGAACTTTAGGCGAAACAATTGAAATTTTTTGGCCCAAAAGTGCATTAGTAAGAGTTGATTTGCCAGCATTTGGAGCGCCAACCAGAGCGACTACTGAACAAAATTGCGGTTTTTGATTATTATTCATTTTTAGATTTTATATTTTTTCAGTACTAAAATTATCAGCAATTAAAAAGGCTAACTCAATACTTTGCGATGAATTTAATCTTGGATCGCAATGAGTATGATAACGATCTTGCAAATTAATTTCGAGAATTTCCTGATTGCCGCCTAAACATTCGGTAACATTTTGGCCAGTCATTTCTAAATGAACCCCGCCAGCATAAGTACCTAATTGTTGATGAATTGCAAAAAATGACTTAATTTCATTTAAAATATCATCAAATTTTCTGGTTTTATAATTATTAGAAGATTTGATAGTATTGCCATGCATTGGGTCACAAGACCAGATTACTTTTTTACCTTCTTTTTGCACCCGATTAATTAATTTTGGCAAAATATCATTAATTTTAGCAGCGCCCATTCTTGAAATCAGCGTAATTTTACCAGCTTGATTTTGAGGATTTAAAATATCAATCAAAGCAATCAGATCATCTTCTAAAATTGACGGCCCAACTTTAAAGGCAATTGGATTCGACAGGCCGCGCATAAACTCAATATGAGCCTCATTTTTACTGCGAGTACGATCGCCAATCCAAAGCATATGGGCACTGAGATCGTAAAATTCCTTATTTCTTTGATCTTGTTTAATAAAGGCCTGTTCATAATTAAGAATTAAAGCTTCGTGAGAAGTATAAAAATTAGCAGTGTTAAATTCAGTCGCACTTTTATATTTAATGCCGCAAGCTTCAGCAAATCTTAGTGCCTGATTGATGTTATTGATCAATTTTTTAACATTTTTTCTGCTATTAGAGTTAAGAATATATTCTTCATTCCAGATACTGACATTATCAAGCGCGGCATAACCACCTTGGGTTAAAGATCTAATATGATTAAGGGTTGCAGCCGAGTGAAAATAAGCCTCAATTAATCTTTTGGGGTCAGCATCTCTTGCTTCTTGATCAAATTTAATTGAATTAACAATATCACCTCTATAACTTGGAAGCGTTATATTATTTATAGTTTCAAATTCTTCAGATCTTGGCTTGGCATATTGGCCAGCAATTCTTCCAACTTTAACAATTGGCTTTTTTAGCCCATACATTAAAGCCACGGTCATTTGCAAAAAAGTTCTGACAAAGCTTTTGATATTTTGGTCAGAAAATTCAGCAAAACTCTCAGCGCAATCGCCACCTTGCAACAAAAAGGCCTCACCATTTGCAACTAACGCCAATTCTGACTTTAATTTTTCAATTTCGTCAATTGAGGCAAGAGGAGCAAAATTTGAGAGTCGACCTTCTGTTTTTTGTAATGCTTGTGAATTTTTATATAGAGGCTGCTGTTTAATTGGAAAATTACGCCAAGAATTAGGTTGCCATTTTTCGGTCATAGAACCTATAATAACTAATTTTTTAAATAAAGTTAATTGAAATGCTAATCTTTCTGAATTGCCGCGTCGCTTGCGACTCCCGGAGAATGATGGTCTTGAGTCCGTCATTC
>CAZUPN010000007.1:0-2473 GCA_964622015.1 uncultured Rhizobiaceae bacterium
AAAATATTAAAAATTTAGGTTTTTGGAGATTGGAATTCAACAGGCCCATAATGATAAAAAACAAGATCATTCTTTACATTTATCATCTTAAATAATAGCATTTGTCTTCTGCTTTTTACAATTTTGCCAAATCTTGATAACCAAAATAAGATATATGAAAATAATTGATTTCCTAAATACCTACCTTTGGGGATATGTATTGATTTATTTATTGCTTGCAGCCGGTATTTATTATACTATTTTCCTTGGCTTTGCCCAATTTAGGCAATTTCCTCATATGTGGAAATTGCTGATTGGAAGCCGTAAAAATAACGGCAAGGGTATTTCTTCGTTTCAGGCCTTATGCACTACTTTAGCTTCCAGAGTTGGCACCGGTAATATTGCTGGGGTGGCAATTGCTATTTATATTGGGGGGCCAGGAGCGGTATTTTGGATGTGGTTAATTGCGCTAATTGGTATGGCTACTGCATTTGCTGAAACCACCTTGGCACAATTATATAAAGTGCCGGATAAGAATGGTGGCTTTCATGGAGGGCCTGCTTATTATATGAAGGCTGGCATGAATTCTCATCTAATGAGCGTAGTATTTTCAATCTTTTTAATTTTTACTTTCGGCTTCGCTTTTAATGGCGTGCAATCTAACTCAATTAGTATTGCGATGAATGTTGCCTTTAATATACCAGCCTACATAACCGGGGCAATAATTGCAATTTTAACTACCACGATTATTTGCGGGGGACTCCGTAAAGTTGCCAAAGTAAGTGAGTTTTTGGTGCCAATTATGGCACTTGCCTATCTTGCAATTACCATCATTGTACTGGCTTTAAATATCACCGAGATACCATCGATGTTTAAGCTGATTATTTACTCAGCCTTTGGTATTAAACAAGCGGGCGGCGCAATTGCCGGCTATAGTATTTCGCAAGCAATGATGCAGGGAGTAAAAAGAGGTTTATTTTCTAATGAAGCCGGTATGGGTTCTGCCCCTAATGCCGCCGCTTCAGCAGTATCGCATCCAAGTCATCCAGCCTCACAAGGATATATACAAATGTTAGGTCCCTTTCTTGATACTATTATAATTTGCACCTGTACCGCACTTATTATCTTATTATCCGGCCAGGCAATAGCCGGCTCCAATTTAAATGGCGTAGAATTAACGCAACAAGCTTTATCTTTTCATATCGGCGCAATTGGTAAGCAAGTAATTGCAATCATTTTATTGTTCTTTGCTTTTACTACCATCATTGGCAATTATGCTTACGCCGAAACTAATATGATATTTTTAAAAAGCGGCAATCCTTGGAAATTAAATTTATTTCGCTTAGCAGTAGTGATAATGGTATTTTTTGGAGCAATTACTGAAATGCCAATAGTATGGTCAATAGCAGATTTATCGATGGGATTGATGGCGATAACCAACTTGATAGCAATTTTATATCTTTCTAAAACTGTTTTTATAATTGCCCGCGATTATAACCAAAAATTAAAAACTGGCAAAAAGGGAGTTTTTAATATTAATGATTATCCAAAATTAAAAAATAAAATTACCAGCGGCCTGTGGCAGGGTCAGGATCATGGCTAACTTAGAAATAATGTTATTCATGGATTCCATCTTATACTAAAATCCATATAAAATATTTTGCTATCTGCAGTATTTTATATGGATTTTGGTATTAATTAAAAAGTTACCTAGTAATATTGCCACTCGCAATATCAATTTGTAATTTAAAACAAAAATATTTTGCACAAATTTTAATGAAGGATAAAATCTCCGATGTTTAATTCAATATAACCGGCAAGCTTGATCATTAAATTAGAATTGGGATCAGCAATTATGGTATCACCAAAATCATCATAATAATATTGCAGCTGATGATTTTCATGACCCTGACTACCATAAGCAAGGTTATTAAAACCAAAACCGGAAAGCTCAATTTTATCCTCGCCACTAATAAAATCCAAAATTAAATCCGGCTCTGATCTTGTTGATTCTGTAAGTGAAGGATATTCAAAAATATCGCGGCCATGATCGCCGCTTAAAATATCAGCACCTTTAGCGCCACGCAAAAAATCATTATCTTCACCACCATTTATCTGATCATTGCCACTACCACCATCAATAAAATCTTCGCCCCTATTGCCACTTATTACATCATTATCTTCTTCGCCATAAATTTCATCATTGCCGCCACCACCATCAATTATATCATTGCCCCTACCACCATAAATAAAATCATCATCACCATCTGGAGATGCCACCAAATCACCGTAAATCCAGTCATTACCATCATTGCCATAAATTAAATCAGTACCAAGTCCACCATATAAATTATCGTCACCCCTGCCGCCATTAATTATATCATCACCATCTTGCCCATAGGCTGTGGCGCCGCTATTATCGCAATTGATTTCATCATCATTACTGCCATAAATTATATTATCATTATTGTTTTTTTGCTTTAAAAAATCAGAA
>CAZUPN010000007.1:2483-3372 GCA_964622015.1 uncultured Rhizobiaceae bacterium
AATTGGAATTACTGGATTTTGGATATGAATTATTGGTCATAAATTTTGGGTTTTTTGAAGTTAATTGAAATTGTAGTAGATTAAAAAATCACTAGCAATTCTAGCAGCTAAAAATTTAATTTCTAGCATAAATTTCAACATCAGTAACAATATTTTTTAAATCTTTTTTTAAAATTTCTAAATTATTATTTCCTATTCCATCTGATTTAAAAAATTTAATATTATCCTTAGAATTAGCGCTCTTAGCATAGATTACGCGATTTAAAAAATGATAATTTTTAGAAAATATTTTTCTAAAATCATCATCTTGAAAATAATATTCTAAAAAACTAATCCGGCAATTACTATAATCCAGGTAATGTTTTTTATAGATAATGAGCAGACTATTATCCTGGTTATTCATCGCCATTTTAAGTCGAGTAAATAAATATTCTTTAGCTTTAATTTCATCTTGATTACGGCCATAAAATATGGCAGTTTTTAAAATTTTATAGTCACTCTTTTTATTATAATTATATTTTATTGCCTCGTTAATATTTTCTTCAAGCGCGTCAAAAGCATGGGATGGTAGCGGATTTTTCTTATGGCTATATGTCAAAATCGGGTAAGAATCATAGATACCATAACCAATAATAATTGGCTGTTTTTTATCATCTTTAACATATTGATTAATAATTCTAATGATTGCTGAATTGCTGTAATTGGAGGATTTAAACTTGGCAGCATATAGATTCTGATGATTAAATATGCCAGCTAGCATAAAACTTAAATATTTAGAAAATATTACCGTAATCACAATCACTGTGATTTTAGAATAATATTTCTTGCTGATTAAATTTTGATGTAATTTCTCTGCCATCTTTAAAGCAGTTTGTCCACCTAACTGAAC